>NZ_JASJXG010000065.1:0-21792 GCF_035018765.1 Variovorax sp. RTB1 | reverse complement strand
GTTCGGAGAACGCCGCGGCTCTTCGTTTGTGCTGCGCAAATCGCGACCTGGGCGCTGTTACGACAACGAATCGTCATACAGAGAGTCGCGAAGATGAAGACGTCTCAACTGCGGCTTTTCTGCAGCTGACGCGGATTTCGATCGCGAAGCGAGCCAATTTTGCGAGATTGGCGCCACAATTTGGCATGCTCATCGAATTCTCCGTGGAAAACTATCGCTCGTTTCGAGAGCGCCAGACCTTTTCGATGGTCGCCGCACCGCGACTTCATAAAAAGGAAAACACGTTTGTCCCCGACTTGCTCGGGATCAAATTTCCGCCGCTGCTCAAGGTGGCCGTGATCTACGGCCCGAATGCGTCAGGGAAGTCAAACTTGCTTCGCGCGTTGTGGGTGATTGAACTGATGTTGGGGCGCGAGCCAACCTCTACGTTGACATTGCCAGTTTCGCCTTTTCGCTTCGACCCGGCGCTGTCGACAAAGCCGAGCGTCTTTGAGATTCATTTCATCGCGGAACAAGTGCGCTACATATTTGAAGCATCTGCAACGCAGAGTCGAATATTCAGCGAGCGTCTTACTGCCTTTCCAAAGGGCAAGGAGCAATTACTCTTCGATAGGACTCACCAAAGCGAATCAGATGTTTATTCGTTTGGGCCGTCTCTCGTGTCTGAGGCTGGACAATCTCTGCTAGACACGTGGACTAAGCTTACTCCGCCAAGATCGTTGTTCCTCGCTCAAGCTGTTGGAAATAGTAGCGAGTCGATGAAGCTGCTGCGGCCAGCATTCGAATGGCTTCGAGATGGCATGCGATTTCTGATCGGCTCGATGAGCGGTATGGCCGATCAAAGTCAGAGCTTGATTGGCGACAGCCCGATTCACGGAAAAGATCTCGCCGAGTTTTTGAGAGATGTCGACGTGCCTATATCTCACATAAGGGTTCATAAGCTTAAGTTTCCACCGTCTGCCCGCGCGCTCATGTCGAACGTTCTAATTGCGCAGTTAGCTGGTGCGGCGAATGGCGATGAACTCGCCGAAGTCACAAGAAATCAAACAATGTTTACGCACCAAACTGCATTGGGTGAAGCGGACATTGCATTCCAAGACGAGTCGGAAGGCACCAAGAATCTGGTCGGCCTTTGGTTGCCTTGGTCGCTGCGCGTGCCGAAACGTATTGGTGTGAGTGGTGGCGTGATGGTCGTCGACGAGCTTGACTCAAGTCTGCATCCAAATATCGTGAGCGCCCTGATAAAGAGACAAATCGATGCCGAGCAATCAAGCCAGCTAATTTTTACAACACATGACACGCATCTGATGGATGCGAAGATTCTGCGTCGAGATCAATTTTGGATTACTGAGCGCGATACCAATGGCGCAACACGGCTTCGATCCGTTCATGATTTTGAGGGACGTGCGAGCGAAGACATTGAGAAGCGCTACTACGAGGGACGCTATCGCGGACTTCCCTTCGTCAAACAGTGATGGCGCGATCTCTTTCTTCTTACGGTCGACCTGGAGCTCGCTTGAAGCAAAGCCCCACCGTCCTCATTTTGTGTGAGGATTCCAAGTCGTCTCAGACCTATCTCCGCGAAGCGGCGTTGCACTACCGTGCTTACGCAAAGATTGAACTTGCCGATACTCGGTGGACAGACCCCGTTGGGATTGTTCGAGAGGCGATTAGCAGAAATCGTCGCTTCGACGCAATCTATTGCGCGATTGACCGAGATACACATCACAACTTTGACGAAGCGGTTGCGCTCGCTGCCGGCTTCGGGGTCAATTTGATCGTTTCCTACCCGTGTTACGAGTTTTGGTTGATCCTCCACTTCAAACGGACGCGTCGACCTCACTCTTCTGTAGGGTCAAAATCTGCCGCCGATCGCGCTATAGACGAGTTGCGCAAGCAAGATGGAATGGGAGGCTACGCAAAGGGGGATTGCAAGGGCCTTTTCGAAAAGTTGTATTCGAGACTACCGGTCGCGCGTGCGAACGCCGACTGGGCACTTGAGCAGGCTGAAACCGCCGGCAGTCTTGATCCGAGCACTCGGATTCATAACCTCATTAGCCTTTTTGAGACTTTGGGGAATGAATCTCTTGCCTGAGATCGACTGCGGCTCAAGGTTGGTTAGGTCGACGCTGGATCACTGATCACACTGTCACTGGAACTGTCGAAGTAACAATCTTGAAGGAGAACAGGATGGTTCTAATGTCAATGGTCAAGACAGCATGCATCGGCTGGTTTTTGACAGGAGCCGGCGTTGCCTTTTGTGCCCCTACCGAAATTCTCAAGGAAGTGCCTGCCAAGGGCACGGTACGCCGCGGCGATATCGTCTACGTCGACGACGGCCAGTGTCCTGCCGGCCAAGTGAAGAAGATCATCGGCGGCGACCAGCAAACCGGTGTGCCGCGCCAGGTGTCGTGCGTGAAGCGGCCCGACTGACGCGCGTCGTCTAGCAGCGTCAGTGGCTGCGCATCTTCGCGCGAAGGCGTGCGATCGACTGGCTGTGCAACTGGCTCACGCGCGACTCGGTGATGCCGAGCACCGCAGCGATTTCTTTCAGGTTCATGTCCTGCTCGTAATACATGCCCATGATGAAGCGCTCGCGTTCCGGCAGACCGTCGATCGCCACCACCAGTGCCTTCTTCAGGCGCTGGTCTTTCAAGAGGCTGAGTGGATCGGCCTCCGTGTCGGCGGTATGCCGATCGAGAAAACCGTCGGAGTCTTCGCTGCCGGCACCGATGTCTTCGAGGTAGACCAACTGCGTGCCGCGCACGCGACCGAGCAGGGCCTGGTATTCGTCGAGCGGCATCTTGAGCTCGGCGGCAATTTCCGATTCGACCGGAGAGCGGCCAAGCCGATGCTCCAGCTTGTGCACCGCCTGCTCGATCTGCTTTTGGCTCTTGCGCGAGCCGCGCGACAGCCAGTCGCCTTCGCGCAGCTCGTCGAGCATCGCACCGCGAATGCGCTGCGTCGCAAAGGTTTCGAACTGCACGCCCTGGCTCGCTTCATAGCGCGACAAGGCGTCCGCCAGGCCGATCATTCCGACCTGGATCAGGTCGTCGAGTTCGACGTTGGCCGGCAGCTTCGCGATCATGTGGTGCGCGAGACGCTGCACCAACGGCACGTACTGGCGAATCAAGCCGTCGCGGTCGAGTCGGCCTTGGGGGTTGTACATCTGGGAAGCGGTAACGGCGAGCATTGCGTCGAAGTTCAGGCGCCGCAATCGGCCGGTGAAAAGTAGCAGGGCATGTCGACCGGCTTCGGGTCGAAAGCCGAGCGTTGGGCTGCCTGCATCGAGGCGCGGATAAGGCCGCGTGCATCGCCGACCTTCCAGTCCTCGGGCACGCGCTGGCCGTTGCCGATGCCGCGCACGGTGAACTCGTGGCGCATCAGCACATCGAGCACCGGGCCGAGCTTGGCGGCTTCGTCGATTTTCGAGACGATGGCCTGGCGCGTGCCGCCGAGCTTGAATGCGATGGCCATGTCTTCCAGCGTGTCGCCATGCGCGCCGGCATTGAGCACCAGCACGCGCTTGACATTCGGCACGTCGAGCATGTCGAGCAGATCGCGGCGACGCGGATCGTGCGGCGCCACGCCGGCGGTGTCGATGATCACGACCTTCTTGCCTATCAACAGATGCAGTAACTCCTGCAGCGCGGCACGGTCGTGCGCCAGATGCGCCACGACGCCGAGGCTGCGCCCATGGGCGCGCAGTTGTTCGTGCGCCCCGGCGCGTTGCGTGTCGAGCGTGATGAGGCCGACGCCGGAGGGTCCGTGCAATTGCGCGCCGAGCGCGGCCAGCTTGGCGGCGCTGGTGGTCTTGCCGACGCCGGTGGCGCCAATTAACGCGAACACGCCGCCTTCTTCGGGGATCGACGGCTGCACGGTCTTGGAGCTGAGCCGGTTCTCCAGCGAGCCGAGGAGCCAGCGCACTGCGTCGCCGGCTTCGAGTGAAGCGGGCATCGCTTCGAGCACCGAGCGCGCGAGGCCGGGCGAGTAGCCGGCACGCACCAGCTTCAGCATCAGGTTCGACTGGATCGGGTCTTGCCGCGCCTGGCCGAGCCACGCGAGCGCACTGAAGCGCTGGTCCATCATGGCCTGCATCGACTGCAGCTGCGCCATCAGGTCGGGGGATGTGGCGGCGGCGGCGGGGGCGGGTTCGGTCACGACCGAAGCGGTCGGCGCGCCAGGCGTCGCAGTGGAAGCGATGAAGTCGTTCACCACGACGGTGACCGGGGGCGATGAAAGGATCTGAAAATCGGGCTTGGCAGCGCTTTTGGCGGGTGCCGGTGCGGCTGCGGGTGCGGCTTGCAGCGATGCAACTGCGGTGACAGCCGCAACGACCGGCACGCTCGCTTCATGCTGACGGCGCAGCATCCGCTCGCGCACATAGTCCTGGAACGACAGCGTGCTCATCGCGAGCTGCTCGGTGTCGGCTTGCACGCCGATGTCGAGCGCGGGTGCGGCGACCGCTTCGACGATGGCCCTGGGTGCTGCGACCGGTGCCGGGCGTGCAATTTCGACCGATCCATGTTCTGGCGTGTTGCTGTCGATCAGCGCCAGCGCGGCTTCGGTCGCGGCCATCACTTCGACGCCGTCGGGCAGCTGGCGGTTCGACAGGATCAGCGTGTCGTCACCGAAGGCGGCACGTGCCTTGGCCAATGCCTCGCGGGCGGTCGGTGCGAGAAAACGTTGAATATTCATGCGGAAGCACCTCGAAGGATCGGGCCGATGCGGATCGTGTGGGTTTCAGGAATTTCGCTGTGCGCCAGCACTTGCAAACGGGGCGCAACGCGGCGCACCAGGCGCGAGATCGAACTGCGGATGGCGTCGGGTACCAGCAAGCAGGCCGGTACGCCCAGCTCTTCCTGCTTTTGCGCGACTTCGGCAGCGGTGCGGGTAAAGAGTTCGGCCACGCCAGGATCGAGCGCCGGAGCTTGCGCATTGGCCAGCGCCTGCACCAGCAGCCGCTCGAAGCCGGGCTCGATGGCGATCACGTCGAGCTCGCGCGTCGGGCCGTAGATCTGCTGCACGATGGCCGGCGACAGCGCCACGCGCACACGGCGCGCCAGCTCGGCCGGGTCGGTGGTCTGGCCAGCCTGTTCGGCCAACGTTTCGACAATGGTGCGGATGTCGCGGATATGAACCGACTCTTCGAGCAGCAGCTGCAAAACTTTCTGGAACGTCGAGATCGGTACCAGCTTGGGTACGACTTCTTCGATCAGCTTGGGGGCCAGCTTGCTCACGTGTTCGACCAGTTGTTGGGTTTCGGTGCGGCTCAGCAAGCGCGCTGCCTGAACCTGCATCAAGTGTGAGAGATGGGTCGCCATCACGGTGGGTGAATCAACGACGGTAAAACCGGCCATTTGCGCGGCTTCCTTCTGGCGTTCCTCGATCCAGTGCGCCGGCAGGCCAAAGGCCGGGTCGGTCGTCGCAGTGCCGATCAGCGGCGTGTTGATGCCGCCCGGATTGATCGCCAGGTACATGCCGGGGAAGGCTTCGCCCTCGGCCACCATCACGCCGCGCAAGGTCACGCGGTAGCCGCTCGGCTTGAGTTCGAGGTTGTCCCGGACGTGCACCGCGGGCGGCAGGAAGCCGACCTCCTGTGCGAACTTTCGGCGCACGCCCTTGATGCGCATGAGCAGGTCGCCTTGCCGGTTCTTGTCGACCAGCGCGATGAGGCGGTAGCCGAGTTCGAGGCCGAGCAGGTCGACCGGTTGCAGGTCGTCCCAGGTGGCTTCTGCATCGGCCGCGGGTGGTGGCGCAGGCGCATCGACGGCCGGTGGCGGACGCCGCGAGATCATCCATGCGCCGTAGCCGAGCAGCCCGCCCATCACCAGGAACACGACGTGCGGCATGCCGGGGATGATGCCGAGCAAGATGAGGATGCCGGCGGTCAGGCCGAGCACGCGTGGCGAGGTGAAGAGCTGCTGCACGATCTGCCGGCCGACGTCTTCTTCCTTGCCGACGCGCGAGATCACCATGGCCGCGGCAACCGAGATCAGTAGGCCCGGAATCTGCGCGACCAGTGCGTCACCCACGGCCAGCAGCACGTAGGTGTCGGCCGCCTTGCCCACTGGCAGGCCATGCTGCAGCACGCCGATGGTGAAGCCGCCGATCACGCTGATGATCAGGATCAAAATGCCGGCCATCGCGTCGCCGCGCACGAACTTGGAGGCACCGTCCATAGCGCCGAAAAAGTTGGCTTCTTCGGCCACTTCGAGGCGACGGCGCCGTGCTTCTTTCTCGTCGATGTTGCCGGAGTTGAGGTCGGCATCGACCGCCATCTGCTTGCCGGGCATCGCGTCCAGCGTGAAGCGCGCCGACACTTCGGCGATGCGCTCCGCACCCTTGGTCACCACCACGAAGTTGATGACCACCAGGATCGCGAACACGATCAAACCGACCGCGAAATTGCCGCCGATCAGGAAGTGGCCGAAGGCTTCGATCACCGCGCCGGCAGCGCCCGGACCGGTGTGGCCTTCGAGCAGCACGACCCGTGTCGAGGCCACGTTGAGCGACAGCCGCATCAGCGTGGTGAGCAGCAGCACGGAAGGGAATGCCGCGAAGTCCAGCGGCCGCACCATGTACGCGGCGACCATCATCACCATCAATGCGACGGCGATATTGATGGTGAAGAAAGTGTCGAGCAACCAGGGCGGAATCGGCAGCACCATCAGGCCGAGGATGGCGACGACGAGCAATGGCGCCGCGGCGCGCTGGAACATCGCGCCCTGCGCACCGAACCATTGGCGGATCAGGTCCGGATTCATTCAGTGCCTTCGACGGGTTGCTTCGGGTTCTTCGGTTGCTTGGGCGTTTTGTTCAGCGGATCGAGCTCCGGCGGCACGAAAGGCTCCGGCACGACCAGCGGCATCGGCGCTTCACCGCGCAGTGCGGCTTTCAGGCGATACACATAGGCCAGCACCTGCGCGACGGCGGTGAAAAGACTGGCCGGAATGGGCTGGTCGAGCTCGGCGTGCGCGTACAAGGCGCGCGCCAGCATCGGCGACTGCACGATCGGAATCGAATGCTCCTTGGCGATGTCGCGGATCTTCATGGCGAGCAGATCGGCGCCCTTGGAGATCACTTGCGGCGCGCTCATGGTCTGCTCGTCGTAGCGCATCGCCACGGCAAAGTGCGTCGGGTTCATCAGGATGAAGTCGGCGCGCGGCACGGCGGTGATGCTGCTGCGCTGCGCCCGCTCGCGCGCGTTGCGGCGCATCTGGCCTTTCATGTGCGGGTTGCCGTCGGCTTCCTTGTGCTCCTGCTGCACTTCCTGGTGCGACATCTTCAGCTTGGCGCGGTGAAAGTGGTTTTGCAGCGGCACGTCGATCACGGCCGCGGCCAGCACCACCAGCATCACCAGGCTCATGCCCGACACCAGCCAGTCGCCGAGCGCAGCCAGCCCGGCGGCCGACTGCTGCATCGCGAGCTGCGCGATGGTGTGCAGCGAGCCCGCCGCGAACATGTAGCCGACGGTGCCCAGCAGCGCCGACATGAAGACCAGCTTGGCGACGTTGACCAGCTGCTGCTTGGACACCAGATTGCCGATGCCCGACAGTGGATTGAGCCGGCTCAGGTCGGGCGTGATCGACTTCATGCTGGCGACCCAGCCGCCCGTCGCAACGGTGCCGGCGATGGCCGCGAACAGCACGATGGCCGCGAAGATCGCGCAGGCCGCGAGCCCGAGGTTGGTGTACGAGGTGAGCCGGGCCAGCATGTCGCCGGGTTGGGCGATGCTGTGCGCGTCGAAGTGGAATGCATGCGCCAGCGTGCTGCGCATGCGCTCGAAGGCGGTCGGTGCCAACAGCAGCAGGGCGACAGCGCCGGTGCCGAGAACGATCAGATGCGGCAGGTCTTTCGAGCGCGCAGCCTGGCCGTCACGGCGAGCCTGATCGAGCTTGCGTTGCGTGGCGGGGAGGCGGCGGTCCTGACTGCTGGATTCCATGGCGGGCTTTTGGGTGTGCCAGCCATTGTCCGAAGCGGGGGCGAAAACGAAGCGCCGATAAGCGGCGCGAGTGCCTGTCTATTCGTCGATCAGTTCGTGGGTGACGAAGAAGATGCGGCCTTGTCGTGGTCGCGAGCCAACTGGTCGTTGATGGCCTTGACCGCATCCGGCGCATCGAGGCGCGGCGTGCCGAGCAGTCGCGATTCGGCCTCGTGCGTCAGCACCGTGATGCTGATGCGCCGATTCACCGGCGCCATCGCGTTGTCCTTGTCGAGCAGGTCGCTGGCGGCCAAGCCGACCACGCGCACCAGCTTGTCATCGGGCATGCCCGAGGCGACGAGCTCGCGGCGCGACGCGTTCGCGCGATCGGCCGAAAGCTCCCAGTTGCCGTAGCCGCGATCACCGTTGCCGTAAGGCGTGGCGTCCGTGTGGCCGGCCAGGCTGACCTTGTTCTCGATGCCGTTGAGCGCGCTGCCGATCTCATGCAGGATGTCGCGCATCTGCGGCTTCACCAGCGAACTGCCGGTGTCGAACATCGGGCGGTTCTGGTCGTCGACGATCTGGATCTCCAGCCCGTCGATGGTCACCTGCATCTTGATCTGCGAGCGAAAGTCGCGCAGCTTGGGGTTGGCCGCGATCAATGCATCCATCTTGGCTCGCAACTCGTTCATGCGACGCGCGTCCTGCTTGGCCTGTTCTCGCTTCGGGTCTTCGATGTTGAGCGGTGCACTCTCTTTGCCCTTGCTGCCGTCGTTGCGCTTGACCGCGCCCACGGTGCGCGTCAAGTCTTTGCCGCCGCCCGTGACGATGCTCGAACTGGCGCCGGCGCCCGAGCCGCCCGCCATCTCGACCTTGAGCGGCGATTGAAAGTAAGAGGCGATGCCCTGCAAGTCGCCCTTGGCCGTGGAGCCCAGCAGCCACATCAAAAGAAAGAACGCCATCATCGCGGTGACGAAGTCGGCATAGGCGATTTTCCAGGCGCCGCCGTGGTGGGCGTGCGCCGTCTTCTTCACCCGCTTGATGATGATCGGCTGGAGCTTCTTGGTACCGGGGCTGGTGGCCATGTCGTCACTTCTTCTTCACGTGGGCTTCGAGCTCGCTGAAGCTCGGGCGGTCGGTCGAGAACAGCACCTTGCGGCCGAATTCGATCGCGGTCGTCGGGTTGTAGCCCTGCATGCTGGCCAGCAAGGTGGTCTTGATGCACTGCAGTTCCTTGGAGGCGTCTTCGGCCTTCTGCTCGAGCAGGCCGCCGAACGGCTCGACGATGCAGTACGCCATCAGGATGCCGAGGAAGGTGCCGACCAGCGCCGAGCCAATCATCGCGCCGAGCACCGCCGGTGGCTGGCCGACCGAGCCCATGGTGTTGACCACGCCCAGCACGGCAGCCACGATGCCGAAAGCCGGCAGTCCGCCAGCCAGCCGCGCGATGGCCGCGACCGGTGCGTGCTCTTCCTGGTGGTGGGTTTCGATCTCGCTGTCCATCAGCGCTTCGATCTCGTGGGCGTTCAGGTTGCCCGAGACCATCATGCGCAGGTAGTCGGTGGTGAACTCGACGACGTGATGGTCTTTGCCCACGGTCGCGTACTTCTGGAAGATGGCCGAGTCTTGTGGTGCTTCGACGTCTTTTTCGATCGACATCAGGCCGTCCTTGCGCGCCTTCTGAAGAATGTCGTAGAGCAGCGCCATCAGCTCCATGTAGCGCGCCTTGGTGTACTTGCTGCCCTTGAAGGCCTTGGGTACCGCCTGCAGCGTGGCCTTCAGCACCTTCGGCTGGTTGTTCACGATGAAGGCGCCGATGGCACCACCGCCAATCACCATCATCTCGATCGGCAACGCATGCAGCACCACGCCGATGTTTCCGCCGTGGATGATGTAGCCGCCAAAAATGCAGCCCAGCGCGACGACGTAACCGATGATGACGAACATGGGGGAGTGATCAGTTCAAGGCACGAGTGACATGTAAAAAGCGGCAGCAGACATTGCTCCGCGCATGCAGCGATTTGGCACGCATCGATCTCGCCGCACTCCATTGAAAAGGGCCCGTTCAGGGGCCCTTATCGAATCTTTGTGGCCGGTGCGGCCTCGCAGAATTACTGCAAATGAATGCCGCCCGCCGCCGACCCTTTGCCTGCTCGCGCTGGCGGCACGCACATGCCGCAGACGTAGTGCCTGGCGTTTTCGTAGGGTTCGGTCACGAAGTGGCCGCCGCACTTGGAGCACTGGGTCATGGCGAGCATGTTGTTCTCCATGAAGCGCACCAGGCGCCAGGCTCGCGTGATCGACAGTTGCGGCTCGATGTCGCACGAGGAGATCTGCTCGGTGTAGAGCTGGTAGGCCTTGATGAGCACGTCGACCGGTTCAAGGTCGCTCGTCTTGGCCAGGTAGGTATGGATGTTCTGGAACAGCGACGCATGGATGTTCGGCTGCCAGGTCAAGAACCAGTCGGTCGAAAAAGGCAGTTGGCCCTTGGAGGGCGACTTGCCCGCCACTTCCTTGTAGAGACGCAACAGCCGCTCGTAGGAGAGCTCGGTTTCGCTTTCGAGCACCTGCAAGCGGGCGCCGAGGTTGATCAGGCTGACGGCGCGCCCGATCTGCCGGGAATCTCCGAGAACGCTTTTGGAAGTGGCCATGTCGGTGTCTCTCGCTCTGTTTCAGGGAGCGATGGTTTCGGCAGCGTAGCGGCCGGCCATCACGATGCCTGCATGCAAACGCGTCGTCGCGTCGTTGGCAGTGCGGGCGTTGACGTTGTGATTGGTCAACAGGCTCCAGACCATGTCGTCGTCGGCGCGGAAGCGGCACAGCAACATGCTGCCCGATGCGATCTTCATGATCTGCGCAGGGGAGAGTGCTTCGATCAGGTCGGCCGATTCTTCCGGCAGGCCGAGGCGGAACAGGGCTTGCGCCTTGTCAGCGCGGATCAGGCTCTGCGCCAGCATCAGGTAAGTGAGGTTGGCTTCACGAATCTCGGCAAGGATTTGCTCGCTGGTCATATCGGTGCTTTCGTAGGACGTCGTCCGGGTTGCGTTAAAGCCGATTCTGACCAGCGTTACAAAAACTTTAATAGGTTAACAACTGTTAACGACGTCTCCGAAATGTGTCGATATGTCATTCATTTGCCTACACCCAAAGTATTCATGTGAACTTTATGAATACACATTTGCGTAAGACTTTGGTCGATTTGAATCACAAGGTATTCATTTCCACTCACACCGTAAATGTGACGGCCGGAAAAGCGCTGACAACACGCCGTTGTTCAAAGCGTGACTTAGTTGGCTCATCTATATGGTCTGTGGCGGCACAGACACGTTTTCTCCTTGATTCGCGGGCCGTGTGTAACTGCATCGGTCGCCCTCACATCTGCCGTTGCGGCGATTTCTAAAGGGTCAGTTACGAAAAATATACCTCTCAAGCTAGTCGCAGTTCGATCCGAAAACAAAACCAACGGGTCACGAATGCGATCCGCCAGGCGGCCAGTCTCTTTGCTGGCGTGACAGTGGCAGCGATGCCGGATTTATTCAGCTCTAAAGGACTTCTCCATGACCTCAGTTATCAACACCAACATCAGCTCGCTTACGGCGCAGCGCAATCTCAACTCCAGCCAGTCGTCGCTCGCTACTTCGATGCAGCGCCTGTCTTCAGGCCTCCGCATCAACAGCGCCAAGGACGACGCTGCCGGCCTGGCGATCTCGGATCGCATGACTTCGCAAATCCGCGGCATGAACCAGGCCGTGCGCAACGCCAACGACGGCATCTCGCTGGCGCAAACCGCTGAAGGCGCGTTGGGCGAAATCGGCAACAACCTGCAGCGCATTCGCGAACTGTCGGTGCAATCATCCAATGCAACGAACTCGACCTCTGACCGCACGGCGATCCAGGCTGAAGTGACCCAGCTCACATCGGAAATCGATCGTGTGTCCAAGCAGTCGGACTTCAACGGCACCAAGCTGCTCGACGGTTCGTTCTCCAGCCAGCTTTTTCAGGTCGGTGCCAATTCGGGCCAGACCATCGGCGTAAGCAAGATCGCCAACAGCACGGCCGGCGCCTTGGGCAACGTCAAGTTCGCCGCTGACCGGGTCGGTGCTGCAGCGGCAGGTGCCACAGCCGCAGCGACGGTGCCTGGCTCGCTGACCGGCTTGGTGCTGAACGGCGTCACGATCAACACCGTCAACTACAAGCTCACCGATACCGCAGCGCAAGTCGGCGCCACCACTGCGGCTGGTATCAACGCGCAGATGGGTGAGACCGGCTTGCGCGCTACTGCAGATGCAACGACCGGTGCTGTCACGCTCGAATCGCTGAAGGCCAACAAGGACTTCACGGTGACTGCCGGCACGTTGGCAGGCGGCGTGACCGCAGTGGGCCTGGGTGGAACTGCGGACACCGCAGTCACCGCTGCTGCGACCGCAAACTTCAGCTTCCTGTCCAACGTCGACGTCACCAGCGTCAAGGGCGCGCAGCAAGCGATGGAAATCGTCGATGCCGCACTGACGCAAGTCAGCAGCAGCCGCGCAGAACTGGGCGCCGTTCAAAACCGCTTCACCTCGGTCGTGACGAACCTGCAGACCAATTCGGAAAACACCTCGGCCTCGCGTTCGCGGATCCAGGATGCCGACTTCGCGGCTGAAACGGCCAACCTGTCGCGCGCGCAAATCCTGCAACAGGCTGGCACGGCGATGGTGGCCCAGGCCAACCAGCTGCCGCAATCGGTGCTGAGCCTGCTCAAGTAATAGAGAGCTCACAGAAAACCAGCGTGCGATGGCGGTGGCGCCACGCATGCATTCAGCGGCTAACGGATTTCCCGTTCGCCGCTTTTTGGCCATTCGGCCGCAGGAGCAAAAGATATGGCGACCGTTTCATCGGCGGGTCTGGGCAGCGGTCTGGATGTGGAGAGCATCGTCACCAAGTTGATGGCGATCGAAAAGAAGCCGCTCACCGCATTGCAGACGCAAGCGACGGCACTCGACAGCAAGATATCGGCTTTCGGCACCATCTCTTCGCAGATGTCGACATTGAACGATGCGATCGCCACGCTCGCGTTGCCTGCGACCTGGAACACGAAGTCGGCGTCTTCGTCGAGCGCTACGGCCGTATCGGCCTCAGTGTCGGGCACCGGCGCCTTGGCCACGTCTTTCAGTCTCGAGGTGTCTCAGCTCGCACGCGCGCAATCGGTCGCCTCCAGCGGAGTGACAGCCGGCAGCGGGTTTGGTGCGGGCACGCTGTCCATTCAGCTCGGTACCTGGGCAGGCACGACGCCGGCCTTTACCGCAAGCGGCGCGGCTGCCATGTCGGTGACGGTGGCCGAAGGCGACAGCATGTCGACCATCGCCGGCAAGATCAATTCGGCCGGTGCGGGCGTGACCGCCACCGTGCTCAAGGATTTGTCGGGCGAGCGCTTGCTGCTGCGTTCGTCTTCCACCGGGGAAGCGGCGGGCTTCCGTGTGCAAAGCACCGATGCCGCTGGCGCGACGGGCCCCAGCCTGGCCGCGCTGTCTTTCGACAATCCGTCGGGCGGTGCCGGCATGGCGGCCAATGCAGTTCAGTACGGTCTCAATGCCAAGGCGACCCTCAACGGCGTAGCGCTGAACTCGGCCAGCAACACGCTGGTGGACACGGTGCCGGGCCTCACGCTCACGCTGTCGCAAGTGACGACGGCGCCGGTCGACATCACGGTCGCCAACGACACTTTTTCCCAAACCACGGCCATCACCGCGTTCGTGAAGGCCTACAACGCGATGAACGACATGTTCAACCAGGCGACGGCATACGACGCGACCACCAAGACCGGCGCGCTGCTGCAAGGCGACTCGACCACCACCAGTTTGCAGACCGCCATGCGACGGCTGGTGGGCGCCATGTCGGGCGGCAGCACAGGCACACTGCACCGCCTGTCGGACCTGGGCATCTCCATATCCAAGGACGGTGGCGGCGATCTCGCGGCCGACTCGACCAAGCTCGCCGCTGCACTCAAAGACCCGGTAGCGGCAGCCAAATTCTTCAGCTCCGCTACCAACGTCGCGTCGGATGGCGAAACCGGCTTTGCCACCCGCATGAAGGCTTTCCTTTCAGGCGCCATCGGCAGCGCCGGCACGATCGCCGCCAAGACCACCTCACTACAAAGCCAGAAGACGACCAACGGAAAAAGCCAGGACCGGCTGAGCGACCGATTGACAACCGTCGAGGCCAATATGCGGAAGCAATACACCGCGCTCGACACCAAGATGGCTTCGCTCACCGCGCTCAACACCTACATCACCCAACAGATCGCCCAATGGAACAAGTCGCCGGGCTGAGGGCCAACTGACCAAATGACCTACAAATGGTCGTTGAGTTCAGCGGGCGGATGCCGATAACTAGAGTGTGAAGTGAATGCTGCGCACCAGCAGAGCAGATTAAGGAACACACCATGTACACCCCGCCCAGCCTCCGCGCCGCAATGGCTTACAAGAACGTCGGCGTCCAGTCGAGCGTCGAGTTCGCCAGCCCGCACCAGTTGATCGACTTGCTGTTCGACGGTCTGGTGGTGGCGCTTGCTTCGGCGCGCGGCGCGTTGCAGCGCGGCGACGTGGCGGCCAAGGGCATTCAGATCATGCGGGCGGTGCGCCTGCTCGACGAAGGGCTGAAGGCGGGCCTGGACAATGAACGCGGCGGCGCGCTGGCCGAAAGGCTCGCTTCCCTTTACGATTACTGCATCGAGCGTCTGACGCTCGCCAATGTGCGCAACGACGGCGAAATGCTCGCTGAAGTCGCTGCCCTCATCGCACCGGTGGCGCAGGGCTGGAAAGAAATCGGTCGACCGAGCGTCGGCCAACCCGCTTGAGGGCGTGACCGGAGGTCCCATGCAAGACGATTTGATGGACTACTACAAGGCAATCGAAAGCTCGAGCCGGCAGATGCTCGATGCGGCGCGCCGAGAAGACTGGGACGACGTCGTGCGCTGCGAAGGCGCCTGCGCGGTGCTGATCGAGCAGCTGCGGTTTTTGGCGAAGTCGCAAGACCTCCCCAAAGACCTTCGCTCCGAGAAGTCGCGGATCATGCAGCGCATCCTGCGCAACGACGCCGAGATCCGCATCCTGGCCGAGCCGTGGCTCAGCACCTTCGCAGAGATGTTCGACGCCAAGCTGCAGTTGATTCACTGACGGGTTTTTATCCACTCTCCCTCCGGGAGAGGGTCACCCTCAGACCTGCATATTCATGATGTCGGTGTAAGCCTGCACCATCCGGTTGCGCACATTCAAAGTTGCAGCAAACCCGATCTGCGACTTTTGCAGCGCGACCATCGTCTGCTCCAGACTGACATTCGGATTTTCGAGCTGCACTTCGCGCTGCAATGCGGTGGCGTCGCCCTGCGATGCACTCACTGCTTTCAAAGCGCCCGACAGGGCCCCGGCAAAGCCGGTTTCCTGCGTGGCACCGGTCGATCCGGTGACGGCGCGGGCGGCCCCGGCCGGGCGCGTGGTGAGCGGTGCGGTAACGGGGGTGAGGCGGAGGTCCATGGCGATGATGCTAATTCGGCAGCGGACGGGCATGGGCGGGAAATGAGCGGGAAAGCGGCGCCTTATCGGGCTTATGCGGAACGGGCCGGCCCGAATAATCGTCTCGTGCAAAGAGCCGACCGGCTTGCTGCCGCACCCACCCACCGCCCATGTCCGCCGTCGCTGAAATACCTGTCCCCCTCGCCACTGCTGCGCCGTGGTCGCGCAAGTTCGAAGGCCTGGCACCCCGCCAGCGCATCCGCTTCGCCATCGGCGTCGTCCTGCTCGTCGCGGTCGCCATCGCGGCCATCGTGATCGGTCGGCAGCCGGATTGGCGGGTGCTCTACGCCAACCTGGGCGACAAGGATGGCGGCGCCGTTATCGCGCAACTCGCGACGATGAACGTGCCCTATAAATATTCCGAGGGCGGTGGCGCCGTCATGGTGCCGGCCGATCGTGTCTACGACCTGCGCCTTCGCCTCGCCTCGCAAGGCCTGCCCAAAGGGGCCGTCGCCGGCTTCGAGCAGATGGAAAACAACCGCTTCGGCATGACGCAGTTCCAGGAGAAGCTGAGCTTTCAGCGGGGCCTCGAAGGCGAACTCACCCGATCGATCCAGGCCATGAACTCGGTGCAAAGCGCGCGCGTTCATCTTGCGCTACCGCAGCAAAACGGCTTCTTCCGCGAACAACAAAAGCCGACCGCTTCCGTGCTGCTCAGCCTGCACCCGGGCCGCACGCTGGAGCGCAACCAGATCGCCGGCATCGTGCATCTGGTCGCTTCGAGCGTGCCGGAGCTGACGCCTGCTGCGGTGAGCGTGGTCGACGACACCGGCAAGCTGCTCTCGGCAACCAGCGAGCCCGGCAGTGGTGCCGATGCGCAGCAGCTTCAGTACGTGCAGCAGATCGAGCAGCAGTACACCCGTCGCATTCTTGAAATGCTGGAGCCGGTGGTCGGCCGTCAAAACGTCAAGGCACAGGTAACGGCGGACGTCGACTTCTCGCAGACCGAAGCGACCTTCGAAGAACACAAGCCGAACCTGGCCGCCGATGCCAGCGCTGTGCGCAGCCAGCAGACGGTGGAGAGCACCGGCCCCGGCGCGGCCGGCGCACCGGCTTCGGGCGTGCCCGGCGCCACGTCGAACCAGCCACCCGGCCCGTCGTCGACCCCGATCAACGGCGCCGCCGCACCGCTGTCGCCGACCGGCACCGCGCCGGGTGCAGCGGCGGCCAAGCCCCCGAGCAAGCGCGAGTCGACCACCAACTACGAAGTCGACAAGACAGTGAAGACGGTGCGCAATGCGACCGGCCAGATCAAGCGCCTGAGCGCTGCGGTCGTGCTCAATTACCAGAACGTGGCCGATGCCCAGGGCAAGGCCGGCCCCTCGACCCCGCTGTCGGCGCAGCAGCTCGAACAGATGACGGCGCTGGTGCGCGAGTCGATCGGCTTCAGCAAGGACCGCGGCGATTCGGTGAACCTGATGAACGCGCAGTTCCTGAGCGAGCGCAACGAAGTGGCCGAGGTACCGATCTGGAAGAACCCCGAAATGCTCGATACGGCGCGCAGCTTCGCCTGGCCGGTCGGCCTGGTGCTGATCGGCGCGATCGTGCTGTTCGGCCTGGTGCGGCCGGGCCTGAAGACGCTGGCGGCGATGCAGCCGCCGCAGCAACTGACCAACGAACCCGGCCGTCAACTCAACGCCATGGTGGCGGACACGCCGCAGCGTCCCTCGCTGTCGTCGCCCTCGGTGGCCGAAGCGCTGCCGCGGCCGGAAGCAGCCGAACAGGCGCGGCTCGAAGGCGCGCGCCAGATGGCGCGACAGAATCCGGTCGCCGTCGCCAACATCGTGAAGACATGGGTCAACGGCGACGACGCCGCGGCCGCGTCGGCCTGAGAGTCGCATCGCCATGGACGAACAAGGCCTCAACGACGCCGCCATCCTGCTTATGTCGCTGGGCGAGATCGAGGCGGGCGATGTGCTGCGCCACCTCTCTCCACGCGAAGTGCAGAAGCTGGGCGAAACCATTTCGAAGACGCGCGCGGTATCGCGTGAACGTTTGGGTGCGGTGGCCGACCGCTTCGTCACCGCGACCGCTGGTCAAAGCCTGTTCGCGGCCGACACCGGCGACTACGTGCGCGCCGTGATGAAGCACGCGCTGGGCGAAGAAAAAGCGTCGATCCTGATGGACCGCATCCTGCAGAAGGCCGACCTGAGCGGCATCGAAAACCTGAAGTGGATGGATGCGCCGTCGGTCGCCGAACTGTTGCGCGTCGAGCATCCGCAGATCGTCGCGGCCATCCTCGTGCACCTCGAGCCCGAGCACGCCGCCGCGGTGCTGGTGAAGCTGCCCGAGCAGCAGCGTGCCGAAGTGCTGCTGCGCGTCGCCACGCTCGAAGGCATCCAGCCTGCCGCACTCGAAGATTTGAATGAAGTGATGTTCCGCGTGCTGGCCAACGGCGCCAAGGTGCTGACGGCTTCGCGCGGCGGTGCCCGTACGGCGGCCGGCATGATCAACCTGCTTGGCAATGGCGTCGATGCGCAGGTCATCGAGGCCATTCGCAACCACGACCCGGATCTGGCATCCGAGATCAGCGAGCTGATGTTCGTGTTCGACGACGTGATGAAGCTGGACGACAAGTCGATCCAGATGCTGCTGAAAGAAACGGCGTCGGAGACGCTCATCATCGCGCTCAAGGGTGCGGCGCCGCCGCTGCGCAACAAGTTCCTGTCGAACATGTCGTCGCGTGCGGCCGAGTCGCTGCGCGAAGACCTGGAGTCGCGCGGGCCGATGCGGCTGGTCGAAGTCGAGGCGCAGCAAAAGGAAATCCTGCGGTCGCTGCGGCGCCTCGCCGACGAAGGGCAGATCGTGTTGGGCGGTGGTGCCGAAGGCGGCATGGTCTAAGCGATGCAAAGCCTGAACAATCTTCGAAATCGCGGGCTGATCGCCAGCGAAGACATCGCACATGTCGCGCGCTGGCAGTTCGGCGCGGTAGCCCCCGACAGCGGCGAGCCTGAGAGCGGCATCTCCGATCCCCAGGCCTTGCGCGCGGCCCATGCCGAAGGGCACGCAGAAGGTTTTGCGGCGGGCCGCGCGCAGGCGCTGGCCGAGGCCGAAGCCCAGCATGCGATGTACCGCGCCAATGAAGGACAAGAGGCGGCACGCCGGCTCGCCGCGTTGCTGCAATCCGCCGAGGCCGGCCTCGCGGAAGCGCAGCAATCGATTGCGCGCGGCACGCTAGAAATCGCCTGTGCCCTGGCGCGCCAGGTGCTGCGCCACGAGCTCGCGACCGACCCGAATTCGCTCGAACCCGTGGTGCACGAGGCGTTGTCGTTGCTGCTCGCCGATGGCCGCAGCGCCACCGTGCGGCTGTCGCCCGTCGACTTCGATTTGCTCGACGGTCCATTGCGTGCGCAGTTCGCCGGTCAGCCCGTCACCGTGCTCTCCGACAACGCAGTGCAGCCCGGCGATTGCCTGGTCGAATCGGCCGGTGCGGTGGTCGACGGCAGCGTGGCGTCGCGCTGGTCGCGTGCGGTGGCGAGCCTCGGGCTGTCGATGCCGTGGCACGAGGAGAGCAATGGAGCAAAGAGCGATGCCGCCTGAGCAGGAAGTCTGGCAACGCTTCATGGCCGACGCGCACGCGCGCGCATCGCAAGACGCGGGGCTGGCGTTGCGCGGCACGCTCACTCGACTGACCGGCCTGGTGCTCGAAGCCGCCGGGTTGCGCGTGCCGGTCGGCTCGCAATGTCTGGTGCGCATGGGCAATCAGCCGCCGGTGCTGGCCGAGGTCGTCGGCTTCTCCGATCAACGTGCCTTCCTGATGCCGGCGGGCGATGTGCACGGACTCTCCAGCGGTGCCAGCGTGATGCCGGCGCCTCCCTATGTGCCGATCCCGCGGCTCGGTGAACCCGAGCGTGACGTGACGGCACGTGTCGGCGTGCTGCGCTTGCCGCTGGGCACCGGCCTGCTCGGCCGCGTGGTCGACCCGCAAGGCACGCCGCTCGATCATCAAGGTCCGCTCGCGGATGTCAGCGCCGAGCCGCTGGACCGCAAGCCCATCAACGCGATGGACCGCGCTCCCGTGCGCGAACCCCTCGACACCGGCGTGCGCGCGATCAACGCGTTGCTCACCGTGGGGCGCGGCCAGCGCATCGGCTTGTTCGCTGGCTCCGGTGTCGGCAAGAGCGTGCTGCTCGGCATGATGGCGCGCTACACCGAGGCCGATGTGATCGTGGTCGGCCTCATCGGCGAGCGTGGCCGCGAGGTCAAGGAATTCGTCGAAGACATCCTGGGCGATGAAGGCCGCGCACGTTCGGTCGTGGTGGCCGCGCCGGCCGATGCGCCGCCGCTGTTGCGCATGCAGGGCGCCGCGTACGCGACCGCCGTGGCCGAGTACTTTCGCGACCGCGGCCAGCATGTGCTGCTGCTGATGGATTCGCTCACCCGCTATGCGATGGCGCAGCGCGAGATCGCCCTGGCCATCGGCGAGCCGCCTGCCACCAAGGGCTATCCGCCATCGTGCTTCGCCAAGCTGCCGCAACTTGTCGAGCGCAGCGGCAACGGGCTGAACGGGGTCGGCTCGATCACTGCCTTCTATACCGTGCTGTCGGAGGGCGACGACCAGCAGGACCCGATTGCCGATGCGGCGCGGGCCATCCTGGACGGGCACATCGTGCTGTCGCGCTCGCTCGCCGAGGAGGCGCACTTTCCGGCGATCGACGTCGAGCAATCGGCCTCGCGGGTGATGCACAACGTGGTGCCGCGCGAGCACACGGATTGCGCCCGCCGCTTTCGTGCGGTGTATGCGCGCTATCGGCAAAGCCGCGACCTGGTGCGGCTCGGCGCCTATGCAGCAGGAAGCGACCCGGCGCTCGACGAAGCGATCCGCCTGCAGCCCGCGATGACCGCCTTCTTGCAGCAGGACATGTACGAAGCCGCGACGCTCGGCGCGAGCGTGGGCGCGATGGCGCAGACGGTGGGTCGAAGCTAAACGCGCACATGACCTGCATGACCTCCCCGTATTTCACTCCTCCGATCCCGAAAGCCCAACCATGTCGAACCTGAGTGCCTTGCAGACCGCCGTGTCTTTGGCCACGAGCGAACGTGATGCCGCGGCACAGCGCCTGGCGCAAGCGCGCCAGGGATGGCTCGCGACGCAGGTGCAGCTAGATCAGCTCGAAACCTACGCGCAGGAAACGATGACGCGATGGCAGGTGCAGTCCGCGCGGGTGACGCCGGAAATCATGGCCCATCACTATCAGTTCATGGAGCGCCTGACGCACGCCATCGGCTTGCAGAAGAGCGCGGTGACGCAACAGGCGAACCAGGTCGCGCTGATGGCCGACCGCATGCGCGTGGCAGAAACGCGCCGCGAAAGTCTGGTGCAACTGCATGCCAAGCGCGAGGCCGAGCAACGCCGCCTGACCGATCGCCGCGAGCAGAAGGTGTCGGACGAGCAGGCCGCATTGCAATACCGTCGCCTTGCCGGCGGCGTGATGGGAGGACTCTGATGGCGATCGAAATTTCACGCAGCAACGAAGTGCCGGCGGCGTCCGGCGCAGCGCGAGGACGATCGGGTTCGAACGACAACGCGGACGGCGTGAGCAGCTTTGCGGCGGCGCTGGCTTCGGCCGATCGGGAGCCGAACGCGGACGCGATGGCAGCGTCGAGGCCAGCGCAATCGAACGGTGGCGCGGACCGCAACGCAGAGCAGGGCGCCACTGCCGACAGTGCATCTCCTTCCGACGCCGCATCTGCAGCCGCCGATCGCGAGAAGGCCGATCGGCGTGAGCGGGCCTCAGCTGCCTCAGCGGCTTCAGCTGCGTCGACTGATGCGGTCAGCAACGCGGCAACCAACGCAGTTGACAACGCGACACCGACCGCGCCTCCCGTGCCGACGCCGGCCGCCGACGCGGCGGCACTGCTGCTGGCGCAAAGCAATCTGAACGCCGTGAGCGCATCGTCGGCGCTCGATGCCGGATCGGCCGCGATGGCCCTGGCCCAGCAAGCGGGCAATGGCTTGTCGAGCGCGCCGGGCCGGGGCGGCGCATCGACGCTGCCCGACAGTACGGTCGCCGGCCTGACCGGTGATGGCGCGAGCGCAGCTGCAAAGGCCGTCGCACTGCCCGAAACCGTGAATTACACCGGAACCGTCAAGAGCGTCGGAACCGTCAAGGACACGGGCACGGTCGACTCGCATTCGGCCGCGCTCGGTGTCGCCTTGCTCGATCGCACCGGCGGCAAGAAAGACGGTGTCAAAGACCTCTCGCGCACTGCATCGACACAAGACGCGTCGACGCCGCGCATCCCCAACTCGACGGCAGCGACTGCCGCAGCAGCGGCGTCGGCCGACGCTGCTGCTGCCAGTCGTGGGGGGGG
>NZ_JASJXG010000064.1:0-22857 GCF_035018765.1 Variovorax sp. RTB1 | reverse complement strand
CTTCCGCTCATGTCCCCCGGCCTTCGGCCTCCTCCTTTACTTCGCTGCAGGGGCCACCCACCGCCCTCGGCCTAGGAAGCGTCGTGCCGTTCAACGGCGCGAGCACGGGTTTATTGAGGAGCCTTGGCGGGATGATCGTGTCTTTTGCATTGCAACGTGTGGCATTCTTCAGTTGGCCGCTTTCGGCCAGTACCGGACCTTCAGCGCCACCCCCTGTGTAACGGACTTTTTATGAAAAACATTCAGGTCATCGACGGCGCCGTGAATTGCGTGTACGACATTTTTGCTGCCACTGACCAAGAGTTCGCGCTCATTTTTCCCGACGGGCATGACATTGCGTTCATAGATGAGGTCTTCGAACGCGGAACCGAGGAAGCTGATTTGAACAGCGCGTTTGAGGCGTTGTGGAAGCGCCGAGTGGTCAAAGCTCGGGCCATGGGAATCCACGGTCAGCTCTTCTACGAACTCGATGAGAAAAAGAAGTTCTATCCGTCGAGGCGCGACGAAGAAGCGGAGAACCCGGGTGGATACCGCCTTCGGTAACCAGATCTCGTGGCAGCATCCGACCACAACCAGTCACTCAACTCGAGCAGCAGCTAGAAGACCACAGAACATGATTCAGTCTCGAGGAGTCGCAATTGCAGCAGTTGTTTACGTTGCTCTCTCCACCGGCTTCGCAACCGTTTGGCTTATGGGACTGCCTCTTGCGCCGACGACCTCGACTGGGTGGGTCTTGCTGCTCGTCGGTGCCGTGCCGGCTAGCATCGCCATTGAATTTGCAGGAAGTCGAGTGATTGGCGCCGTTGACTACCCGTCAGGCGCCCGACCCCTCCATGTCTGGATCAGCCGCACGTTGCTCGTCGCGTCGCTGGCTGTCACTGTAGCCGCCTGCATGTGGATCTCGGGCATCGTACGATCGGCTTGAAGCGCCGAGGTCGGCCAGAACCAGACATCTCAACGCATGACCTACTCACCGTGCCTGTTTGCCGATGAACTCGACCGCCTTCTTGCTGCTGTGGGCGACAAAGACATCGTGGAAGAGGTCGGGAACTGGGCCTACTTAACCAAGTTGAAGCACCGGAATCTGGACTCCCAATTAAGTGGTTGGCTGGACCAGCTCGGCGTGATGACGATGGGGACTGAGTTCGAACTTTCGCTGCACGAGTTGCGAGCAATGGTGGCGACAGCACGCAGCGAGTAGCGTCTCTTGACCGTCCGCTTTGGGGCTGAACAAGAGGCAGCTTCGGGCCCGAAGCTGACGGTCGCGCACCCCGATCAACCACGGTCCTTGAATGGCTCAGGCCGGTGGGGTGTACTGCGCAGCGAAGTAAAGGAGGAGGCGAAGCCGGGGGACATGAGCGAAGTAGTGCACCGCGCCGGCCTGAGCCTCGCACCAGCGCTTCTCAACCCTCCTTCTTGTTGTCCTTGCCTCGCCAATCAGACGCTCCTCGGTCGTTGAGGTCGTGCATCTCGCGCAAAAGCTCTTCCGCGTGACGCTCGGCATCGCCGGTCTGGGTTTCGAGCAGCGCATTGCGGGGCATTGACAACATAGGTTCGATCTCGCGTCGTCGGCGCTCTTCGGCCAACACGCGATACATCTCCCAGGCGTCCGATGGTGGCTCGATAAAGATCGCGCTTATTTCCAGGGCATAGGCGCCGGCACCTCAGCCGCCGGCTCGACATCCATGCTCTTGAAGTCCGCCGGCGACACGATTTCCAGGTATTCCATGTCCGGCGAGTAGTCGAACAAGAAATGCCGAATCCCGGGACGCTGATGCACCACGTCGCCGGCCTCGACCAGTGTTTCCTTGTCCTCGTACATGAACTTGGCCCAGCCCTTGGTCATGATGACGATCTGGAAATCTGCTTCATGTCGGTGCCATCCGGTGCCCTCTTCCGGGGGCATGTTCGCCTTGACGAGGTGCGCGATGACGGCGCCGTTGGTGGCTTCGGCCACGCCCAGGTCGCGGTACAGGAAGAAGTCGCGCAGGCCGCCTGGCTTGAAATCGGTGTCGCTGGGTTTGACGTGCGAAAACTTGGTGGCGGTACGGTCCAGCATGAAACGCTCCTTTGCGTAGGTGGCAGGGGTGGGGTTGCTGCAGCGCAGCATGCATAAAGCATTCCCGCTCCGTCGATAATCCGCGACCATGAGCGGCAACACCTTCGGCACCCTTTTCGCAGTCACCAATTTCGGTGAATCCCACGGCCCCGCGATCGGATGCGTCATCGACGGTTGCCCGCCAGGCATGGCGCTGACCGAGGCCGATATCCAGGGCGACCTCGATCGCCGCCGCCCCGGCACCAGCCGCCACGTCACGCAGCGCAACGAGCCCGACGCTGTGCAGATCTTGAGCGGCGTGTACGAAGGCAAGACCACTGGCACGCCGATCGCTTTGCTCATCCAGAACACCAACCAGCGCAGCAAGGATTACAGCGAGATCGCGCAGCAGTTCCGACCCGGCCATGCCGACTTCACCTACTGGAAGAAGTACGGCATTCGCGATCCGCGCGGTGGTGGCCGCTCGTCGGCCCGGCTCACGGCGCCGATGGTCGCGGCCGGCGCGGTCGCCAAGAAGTGGTTGTTCGAAAAGTACGGAACGCAGTTCCGCGGCTGCATGGCGCAAATTGGCGGCATCGTCATTCCGTTCGAGGGCTGGGAGCACGTGCCGAACAACCCGTTCTTCGCGCCGAAGGCCGATGTGAGCGATCTCGAGGCATACATGGATGCGCTGCGCAAGGCCGGTGACTCCTGCGGCGCGCGCATACGGGTGACGGCGAGCAGGGTGCCGGTCGGCCTGGGCGAGCCACTGTTCGACAAGATGGATTCCGACATCGCCTACGCCATGATGGGCATCAACGCGGTCAAGGGCGTGGAGATCGGCGCCGGCTTTGCCAGCGTGACGCAGCGCGGCACCATGCACGGCGACTCGATCACGCCGCAGGGCTTTGCCACCAACAACTCGGGCGGCACCCTGGGCGGCATCACGTCGGGGCAAGACCTCGAAGTGAGTATCGCGATCAAGCCGACGAGTTCGATCATCAGCCCGCGGCAGTCGGTCGACATCAACAACCAGCCGGTCGAGGTGGTGACCAAGGGCCGCCACGACCCGTGCGTCGGCATTCGTGCCACGCCCATTGCCGAGGCGATGCTGGCGTTGGTGGTGATGGAACATGCACTGCGAAATCGCGCGCAGAACGGTGACATCAGTAACTCGGGACGTCGTTCACGGCCATTCGGCAATGCGAGCAGCGAAGCCGGCACCTCCGACGAGTCCGAAGGCCCGCAATCTTCTTTTCTCTAAAAATGAATCTGCGCCGGTGATTCATCCGTAGAGGTTAAGGGCGGTCTATTCGGATCGACTTCAATCCTTCTTTCACGGAGTTTCATCATGAACATCAAGCTCATCGCAGTTGCAGCAATCACCGGTTTTGCGGCCATCGGCGCGCAGGCCTTTCAGGGTGAACAGAACCCGCTGCCGCCGCAGCCATTCGTGTCGACGATGTCGCGCGCCGACGTGCAGGCCCAGGCGTACAGCGCGGTGCCCATCACCAATGGCGGTACCGGCACCATCGCGCGTACCGACATGGCGGATCGCAGCGCTGTGCGCGCGGGCGCGCTGTCGATCACGGCAGCTGGCGCGCAGACCTACGGTGACGGCGACCTGACGGTTCAGACCCGCGTTCGCTGAAAGACGCTTCGCGATCAGTCCAGCTCGTTGCGGCGCGGCATGTCCGCACCGCGGCGCGAGCAGGTGATCGACGACGCCTTCGAGGCGAACTTCAGCATCGCTTCGAGGGCCTTCGTGTCGAGCGATGCCATCGCCGACGCACTCAGCTTGTCCTGCTCATCAAGCCAGCTCAGAAGCGCAGCTTGAAAGGTATCGCCGGCACCGACGGTGTCCACCACTTTCACCGACAACGAAGGTACATCGACCTTCGCATTTCGTGTCCACGAACTCGCGCCACGCCCGCCCCGCGTGACCGTCACCAGCGACACACCGACGGCAATCCAACGCGCCGCCACTTGCTCCGGCGTTTCACGGGAATAGAGCAGCGCCAAGTCTTCGTCGCTCACCTTCACGAAGTGCGACAGCGCCACCATTTGCTCGACCACTGCACGCCAGCGCGACAGATCGGGCTCGACGTTGAGGCGCACGTTCGGGTCGTAGGCGATGAGCCGTTGCGTGTGCTCGCGCGCGGCCAATGCCAGCAACGCAGAGCCGACGGGCTCGACCACCAATGCGTAAGAGCCGAACTGCAGCACGCGCGTGGTGGGCGGTAAGGCGGGCAGGGTGTCAAAAGTGATTTGCCGATCGGCCGCGCCGGTGCCATGAAACGCATAGCGCGGTACGCCGTGGGCATCGAGGCTGATCACGCTCAGCGTGCTCGGCGCATCGCTTCTGACCAGCAACGAGGTGTCGACGTGCTCGTCTTGCAGCGCTGTGAGCAGGCGTTCGCCGGCACTGTCGGTCGACAAGCCGGTGAGCAATGCGACTGGCCTGCCCAGGCGCGCCAGCCCGACCGCCACATTGAAGGGCGAGCCGCCGATGCGTGCATCGAAGCTCAACCCGGTCGGCGTCGATTCGCCCGCATATACATCCATCAGGGCTTCGCCGCAGACCACGAACATTCAATCTCCTTTAAGTGGGTCGCCAGTATAGAAATCGGCCCGGCCCGGCGCCAATACTTTAAATCAGACTGCGCATCGCCTGTGCTGTTTCGCGCAGCACGGGCAGCACGCGCGCCACCGCTTCTTCTGAGCCCTCATGGCCCATCGGCATCGTGATGTTGAGGGCGCCGACCAGTTCACCGTGCCGGTCGCGCAAAGGCACCGCGATGCCGCGTGAGTTGAGGTCGAGCTGCTGTTCCGATATCGCCCAGCCTTGTGCACGGATGCGGGCCAGCTCGAGCTTCATGCGCTCCTTGCTCGCGATGGTGTGCGAAGTGAAGACCTTGAGCTCGTGCTTCGCCAGCCAGGTCGCCATGTCGGCGTCGCTGCGCAGCGCCAGCATCAGCATGCCCGCCGCGGTCACCTGCGCCGGCACTCGCGCCCCGAGCACGTAGCCGGTGCTCATGCTGCGGTTGGGCCCGTTGCGCGCGATGTAGACCACCTCGTCGCCGTCCATCACGCTCAGGTAGGCGATCTCGTGCGTGCCCGCCGCGACGCGCTGCAAGAAAGGTTGGACGATGCGCGGCAGCCGTGCCGATTCGAGGTACGACTGACCGAGCCGCAGCACGCGCGGCGTCAGCCAGAAGAGCTTGTCGTCGCTCGCGACGTAGCCCATGTGTTGCAAGGTCAGCAGGTAGCGGCGTGCTGCCGTGCGCGTCATGCCCGTGCGCTGCCCGGCCTGACTGGCGGTGAGCCGCGGGTTGGCATCGTCGAAGGCTTCGATGATGCTTACGCCGCGCTCCAGGCCAGCGATCCAGTCGCGCTTTTCGAGCCCGGCGGGCGTCGGGGAGCCTTCTTTGGGCATCTGGTGCGTCCTCTGTGTTGCCGATCTGCCTAGGAGAAACCCTGAATGTGCGCGATTAACGCACTCGGTCGTTCGCTCATCGATCGTTTGGGTGAGATCCGAATGTACTGCCTGAAGCGCTGTCGATAGAGTCCCCGCACTCCCCACCAGACGGGCGATCGAACAAAGCGCAGAGACATTCATGACCTCCACCATTCATGGCAGCACCCAGGCGTACCTGCTACCGGGCGATCCGGTACGCAACGTGCGCCTGCCGCGGATGTTCAACGCGGTGTTCGAGCGCTTCGACATCGACGCCGTGCTGCTGCCGATGCAAGTACCACGGCGCGATTTCGCGGTGTTCTTCAAGTCCGCATTTCTAGCCCGCAATGTGCGCGGCATGTTGATCGCGCCGCCGCACAAGCCGCTGGTGGTCGACCTGCTCGATGGCTGCGGATTGTTCGGCCGTGTCGCCGGCTCGGTCAACGTGGTGCGCCGCGCCGAACACGACCAACTCGAAGGCGATCTGTTCGATGGTGAAGGCCTGATCGGCGCACTCGACCACTACAGGATTCCTTTTCGCGGCAAGCGCGTGCTCATCCTGGGCGCCGGAGTAAGCGCGGCGGCCATCGGCGTCGCTTTGGCCGAGGGTGGCACCGTCAACGGCGCCGAGCACATCGCGCTGCACGACGTCGTGGCGGGCAAGGCGGCCGGCGTCGCGGTGAAGCTCGATTCGTTCTTCGATGCGACGGTGGTTGCGGTCGACAGCAACGATCCGGCCGGCTATGACCTGGTCATCAACGCGACACCGCTCGGGCTGAACGAAGGTGACGCGCTTCCGTTCGATGTAGCGCGCATGGACAACCACGCAGCGGTGTTCGACATCCTGCTGCGCGGCCAGCCGACGCCTCTGGTGCGCGCTGCGCGGGCGCGTGGCTTGCATGCGCAAGCCGGCTTCGAAATGCTGGTGCAGCAGATGCCGCACTACCTCGGTTACTTTGGCTACGTCGACGCGGCCGCAGCGCTGCGCGACGACGCCGACTTCCTGCGCGAGCTGATCTACCCCGCGGCGATGGCCGACGAGATCAAGAACCCGCTGCGCTACAGCTGAATTTTTTCCGCTGCTTCCCTGCTGCTTCTCTTCTGCTTCCCTTTTCGATTTTCAACTTCCAACCATAGAGACAAAACCATGGCCATCACGATGAATGACGTGCGAACGTTCGACAACACGGGAGAACCGGAGGGCGTCAAGACGCCCAGAAAAGCCGCCTTTGCAAGCTGGATCGGCAGTGCGGTCGAGTACTACGACTTCTTCATTTACGGCACCGCGGCAGCGCTGGTGTTCGGCAAGATCTTTTTTCCGACAATCGATCCCAAGCTGGCGACCGTCGCGGCCTTTGCGACCTTCGGCGTCGGCTATGTCACGCGGCCGATCGGTGCGTTTTTCATGGGCCACATCGGCGACAAGTTCGGTCGCAAGAAGGTGCTCACATTCACGCTGCTGCTGATGGGGATCTCGACATTTTTGATCGGGCTGCTGCCCACCTACAACCAGGTCGGCATCGCCGCACCAATCATGCTGGTGGTGCTGCGTCTGCTGCAGGGACTGTCGGCCGCAGGCGAGCAGGCCGGTGCCAACTCGATGACGCTGGAGCACGCGCCGGCCCATCGGCGCGCCTTTTTCACGAGTTTCACATTGAGCGGAACGCAGATGGGCTTCATCCTCGCGACCCTCGTCTTCTTGCCGATCGCGTCGTTGCCTGAAGAGCAGTTGCTTTCGTGGGGCTGGCGCATCCCGTTCTTTCTGAGCGCGATCGTGGTGGCGGTCGGTTTCTGGGTGCGCCGCACGCTGCCGGAAACGCCGGCTTTCAAGGAAGAAGCCGACGCGAACGCCACCGTCGAAATGCCCGCCGCCGTGCTCTTTCGCGACCACACGCCGGCCGTGCTGCGTGTCGTCTTTGGAGCGCTGGTGTCGGTGACCAGCACCATCTTCGGCATTTTCGTGCTCTCGTATGCGGTCAACACTGTGCACATCCCGCGCACCACCATGCTGACGTTGCTGGTCTGCGCCAACGTCGTTGCGCTGGCCGCGATTCCGCTGTGGGCGATGCTGTCCGACAAGGTCGGCCGCCGACCGATCTTCATCTTCGGCGCGCTGGGTTGTGCGGTGCTCATCTGGCCGACGTTGTGGGCCATCAGCCGCGGCGACCTGAATCTGATCTTCCTGTTCGGCCTGCTCACCTCTGGCATCGTCTACAGCGCCGCCAACGCGGTGTGGCCTTCGCTCTACGGCGAAATGTTCGACACGCGCGTTCGCTTGTCGGGCATGGCCATCGGCACGCAGATCGGATTTGCGCTCGGCGGTTTTGCGCCGACCATCAGCGCGGCCATCATGGGCGAAGGCATCAATGGCTGGATGCCGGTGGCGGGGCTCGTGAGCGCGGCATCGGTCATCGCGGCGATCTCGATTTTTACATCGCCGGAAACGTACAAGGTGCCGATGCATGAGCTCGGCAAGAAGATGAACAAGGTTCGTGCGTGATGTCGGAAGTGGCGTCGAAGGTGACGTCGAAGGTCGTCGCGCTCGCTCCGGTGCGCATCGACAGCGGCCTCATCGAAGGTGTTCGCGACGAGGCAACGGGCCTGTGTGCATGGCGCGGCATTCCATTCGCCGCTGCGCCGGTCGGCGACCTGCGCTGGCGCGCGCCGGCACCGCTCACCGCTTGGGACGGCGTGCGCCGTGCCGACAAGTTCTCGCCGCAATGCACGCAACCGGGCCGCGCGCCGGATTCGGTCTACGCCGAGTATTCTGGCGTGCAGCCGATGAGCGAAGACTGTCTCTACCTCAACGTGTGGACGCCGAACGAACCGGCGGATCGTGGCGGTGAAGCGCTGCCCGTTATCGTGTGGATCCATGGCGGTGCCTTCCAGCAAGGCGCGGCTTCCAACCCCGTGTTCGTGCGCGGTGACCTGGCAAAGCAGGGCGTGGTGCTGGTCACCTTCAACTACCGGCTCGGGCCCTTCGGTTTCATGGCGCATCCGGCCCTCAGTGCGGAGGCGGAAGGCTCATCGGGCAACTACGGGCTGCTCGACATGGCCGCCGCCTTGCGTTGGGTCCAGCGCAACATCGCAGCGTTCGGCGGCGACCCGGCGCGCGTCACCGTGTTCGGCCAGTCGGCTGGTGCGCATGGCGTGATCGCGTTGATGGCGGCGACCGAAGCGCGCGGCCTCTTCAAGCACGCGATCGCGCAGAGCTTCGGCCTCAACCCGACGCCGAGCCTTGCGACCGGCGAGGCACAGGGCGTCGACTTCGCGGGCGGTACCGGCGCGGATTCGCTCGCGTCGTTGCGCGCGCTCAGCGCAGACGATTTGATGCAGCGCTACCTCGCGCAACCGCACCGCTTCATGCCGATCGTCGACGGCAAGTTCCTGCAGAAGCCGCTGGCCGAAAGCTTTGCGGCGGGTGAGCAGCAGCGCGTGCCGTTCCTGACCGGCTGGACGCGTGACGAAGGCTCGACCTTTCCGGCAGCATCGTCTGCCACGTCGTTCAAAACGCATCTGCAGAAACGCTTCGGCGACCGTGCCGCAGAGGCTGAGCGCTTCTATCCCGCGGGCAGCGATGCCGAGGCGGTGACGTCGAGCCGCGCGCTCTTCGGCGATGGGCTCTTCGCTGGCGGCGTGGTCGCAGCGGCGAGTGCGCAAGCTGCCGTCGCACCGACCTGGGCCTATCACTTCGCGCAGTTGCAGCCATTCAGGAAAGGCCAGCGCTATCGCGAGTCCGGGGACGGCGAACCGGCAGCGAAGCTCGGCGTGTTCCACAGCTCCGAGTACCCGTACATCTTCGGCACCACGCGCGTGCTCGATCGCGATTGGGGTGCCGACGACGACCGCATCACCGCGCTGATGCAGGGCTGGTGGGCCAACTTCGCGAAGAGCGGCAACCCGAATGGTGAAGGAGACGACCAAGGCCTGCCGCATTGGCCGCAGTTCGAGCCATCGGATGCGAGTCGATCGACATCCACGAAGCCCACGGTGCTCGAAATCAAGGCTGAGCCCGTGCCCATCGACATCCCGCGCAAAGCCCATCTTTCTTTCTTGCGCTGACCCGCACCGACCTTTTCAGATCGTCACCATGATTTCCGGCAAGACCATGCTCATCGCCCACTTGGGCTTCCCGACCGAAGCCTTCAAGGCGCCGATGATCTACAACCCCTGGTTCGACCAGCAGGGCATCGATGCGGTGGTCGTGCCGATGGGCGTCAAGCCCGACGACTACGCTGCGTCGCTCGCGGCGATCTTCCGGTTCAGCAACATTCGCGGTGCGCTGGTGACGATGCCGCACAAGGTTTCGACAGTCGCATTGATGGACGAGGTCACGCCGACAGCGCGCATCGCCGGCGCGTGCAACGCCATCCTGAAGCGACCCGATGGCACGTTGCTCGGCGACCAGTTCGATGGCGCCGGCTTCGTGCGCGGCGTCGAGCGCAAGGGCCGGCTTTTCAAGGGGACGCGTGTGCTGGTGTCGGGTACGGGCGGTGTCGGCTCGGCCATTGCTGCGTCGATCGCTGCAGCGGGGGCGGCTGAGCTGGCGTTGTTCGACATGAGCGATGCATCGGCCAATGCGCTGGCTGCGCGGCTGCGCGAGCACTACCCCAAGATGGTCGTTACCACTGGCTCCAAAGACCCGGCCGGCTTCGACGTCGTGGTCAACGCGACGCCGCTCGGCATGCAAGACGGCGACCCGTTGCCTTTCGACATCGACCGTATCGCGCCGGGCACCTTCGTCGGCGAGGTGGTGATGAAGTCCGAGTACACGCCGCTGCTGCAGGCGGCCAAAGACAAGGGCTGCGCGGTACAGGTCGGCACCGACATGTTGTTCGAAATGATCCCGGCGTACCTGGAGTTTTTCGGCTTTGGCACTGCATCGCCGGACGACCTCCGCGCCGTGGCGCAGTTACGCTACTGACATGAGCATTTTCGAAGGTTTTCTTTCCACATCCGAAACGCTGGCGGCCTTCAGCGACACCAACTTCGTCAGCGCGATGCTGCGCTTCGAGGCCGCGCTGGCGCGAGCGCAGGCGGCGGAGGGTGTGATCCCCGAAGCGGCGGCGCAGACCATCGTCGGCAGCTGCAAGGTGGAGCTGTTCGACGTCGCCAAGATCGTGCGCGAGAGTGGCCGTGCCGGCAGCGTCGCCATCCCGCTGGTCAAGACCTTGCGCGAGGCCGTCGGCCTGTTCAACAAGGACGCTGCGCCGTTCGTGCATTTCGGCAGCACCAGCCAGGACGTGATCGACACGGCGATGTCGCTGGTCACGCGCGAGGCGGTGGCGTTGGTCGAAGCCGATCTGGCGAAGGCGGCCGATGCGCTGCTCAAGCTCGCCACGTTGCATGCGACCACGCCGATGCTGGCGCGCACGCTGATGCAGCCGGCCTCGGTCACCAGCTTCGGCTTCAAGTGCGCGGGCTGGGCGGCGCCGCTGGTGCGCAGCCGCCTGCGATTGCGCAGCGCGACAAAGCGCGCGCTGCAGGTGCAGCTGGGGGGGGCGGTCGGCACGCTGGCGCAGATGCGCGGGCAGGGCGCGGCGGTGCGCCGGCGCATGGCGACCGACCTGGCGCTCGGCGATCCCGGCGCAACCTGGCACACGCAGCGCGACGAGTGGGTCGCTCTCGGCTGCGAGCTCGCGTTGATGACCGGCAGCCTCGGCAAGATCGCCGGCGACATCGCGCTGCTGGGTCAGTACGAAGTGGGCGAGGTCGCCGAGCCGAGCGAGCCCGGCCGTGGCGGCTCGTCGGCCATGCCGCACAAACGCAATCCGGTGGCGTCGATGGTCGCTATCGCGGCTGCGCACCGCACGCCGCAGCGGGTCGCTGCGTTGCTGGCTGCCATGCCGCAAGAACACGAACGCGCGCTCGGCGCCTGGCAGGCCGAACTGGCCGAATGGCCGCAGCTATTGATGTCGGCGCACGGCAGCGTGCGAGCGATGGCGAGCGCCTTGCCGGGCCTGCAGGTCGATGCCGCACGCATGCGCGCCAACATCGAGCGGCTGCGTGCCGAGCTGCCGCAAGACGCAGCAGACGAATGGTTCTCGGTCGAGCTGGCCGCCAAAGCCGGTGACATCGCGCTGGCCGAAGTCGATGCGCTCAAGGCCCGACTTTCAAGCAAGGAAATTTCGCAATGACCGATGACACCTACGAGTCCGGGCTCGTCAACCGCCGCCGCGTGCTGGGCGATGCATGGGTCGACAAGTCGCTGGCCAATCGCAACGACTTCAACGCCGAGTTCCAGGAGCTCATCACGCGCCATGCGTGGAACGACATCTGGGGCCGGCCGGCGCTGGGCGACAAGACGCGCCGCTACATGGTGCTGTCGATGATGCTGGGCATCCATGCGTACGAAGAGTTCGCGATGCACGTGCGCGCCGCGCTCGATGGCCCGCCCGAGTCGCGCCTCACGCCCGACGACATCAAGGAAGTGATCATGATGGCCGCCATCTACTGCGGCGTGCCGGTCGCCAACCATGCCTTCGGCATCGCAGCGGGCATCCTGCGCGAGAAGGGGCTGCTGCCCGCAGGCACACCAGTGACACCGAAACCACCAGGAACACCATGACCCGTCTCAACGTCCTGCGCGAAGGCGAAGGCCCGATCGTCGTGCTGAGCCATGCGCTCGGCTGCGACCTTCACATGTGGGACGGCGTGGCCGCGTTGCTGGCGCGCGCGCACACCGTGTTGCGCTACGACCACCGCAACCACGGCGCATCGGAAATCCTTCCTGGCGACTTGCGCATCGAAATGCTGGCGCAAGACGCGGCCGACCTCCTCGCGCGCGAGGCCGACGGCGAGCCCGTGCACTTCGTCGGGCTCTCGATGGGCGGCATGACGGCGCAAGCACTGGCAGTGCAGCACCCGGAATTGTTGAAGACGCTGGCGATCGCCAACTCGGCGGCCCATTACCCCGACCAAGCCTCTTGGACAGCCCGTGAGGAGACCGTGCGCACCGCCGGCATTGCAGCCATCGCGCCGGGCGCCGTCTCGCGCTGGCTCACGCCCGGCTACACCAGTACCCATGACGGCAAGGCCGCCGCAGAGGCGCTGAAAGACGTGCTGCTGCGCAACGAGCCGCAGGCTTACATCGCAAGCTGCAATGCAGTCGCGGCCATCGACTTTCGCGAGAGCAACCGACGCATCGCCGTGCCGACGCTGGTCATCGGTGGCCTGCAGGACGAGGCCACGCCGATGGCGATGTCGGAAGCCATGGTGGCGGCCATCCCCGGCGCGCGGCTGGCGACCATCGACGCGGCGCACCTGAGCGCAGTGGAGCGCCCGGTCGAATTCACGCAGTTGCTGATCGACTTCTGGCGCAGTCTCTGAAAGGAACGCGATGACCGCACTGAAACCTGCGACCGAACTCGCCGCCGCAGCGAGCAAGCCTTACCCCAACGACAGCGCCGAGTACCGCAAGGCACGCACGGCGCTGCTGGCCGAAGAGATCGAACTCCGGCGCCACATCGAGCGCGTCGCCGCCCAACGCCGCGCCTTGCCTCCAGGCGGCGAAGCGCGCGGCTACGAGTTCAAGGACGAGAACGGCAAGACATTGCCCATGGTCGACTTGTTCGGCGCGCACGACACGCTCGTCACCTACTTCTGGATGTACGGCCCCGAGCGAAAGCAAGCCTGCCCGATGTGCACGTCGTTTTTGGGTGCCATGGACACGCCGGTGCGCGACCTGGTGCAGAAGGTGGCGATCGCCGTGATCGGGCGCTCGCCGGTCGAGCGTCAGTTGGCGTTCGCACGCGAGCGCGGCTGGCGCAACCTCGAGTTCTACGCGACCGTCGGCGACGACTTCGCTCGCGACTATCGCGGGCTTGCGCCGGATGGCAACGAATGGCCGGCGCTGGACGTGTGGGTCAAGCGTGACGGCAAGGTCTTCCATTTCTGGGGATCGGAACTCGGCGGCACGGCCGACCCCGGTGAAGACGCTCGCGGTGCGCCGGACCCGACGCCGCTGTGGAACATCCTGGACCTGACGCCGGCGGGGCGGGGCAGCAACTGGTATCCGAAGCTGGCGTATTGAGTTGAGCGGTGTAGCGCCTTTCTACAGTCGCACCCATGGCGTACCGCCTCACATCGAACGACTGATCCCATGCACCGCTCCATCGCGACCGTGTCCCTGAGCGGCACGCTGCGTCAAAAACTCGAAGCCATCTCCGCTGCAGGCTTCGACGGCATCGAACTGTTCGAGAACGACTTCATCAACTTCAACGGCAGCGCGGCCGAACTCGGTCGCATCACCAAAGACCTGGGCCTGTCGATCGATCTGTACCAGCCGTTTCGCGATTTCGAAGCCATGCCGGAGCCGCAATTCCGCCGGAGCCTGGAGCGTGCCGAGCGCAAGTTCGACCTGATGCAAGCGATGGGCGCGCCGCTGGTTCTGTGCTGCTCGAACACCTCGCCGGCAACCCTCGACGACCCGGCGCTCGCCGCGGCGCAGTTGCACGAACTGGCCGAGCGCGCGGCGCGCCGCAACCTGCGGGTCGGCTTCGAGGCACTGGCGTGGGGTCGCAAGACCCACCTCTACAGCCAGGCCTGGGACATCGTGCGTCGCGCCGATCATCCGCATCTGGGCCTGATCCTCGACAGCTTTCATACGCTGTCGCTGAAGGACGATCCGGCCGGCATTGCCGAGATCCCCGGCGACAAGATCTTTTTCCTGCAGATGGCCGACGCGCCGCTACTCGACATGTCGGTGCTGCAGTGGGCACGCCACCATCGCTTGTTTCCGGCGCAGGGCGATCTCGATGTCGTGACCTTTTTCGAGAAGACGCTGCTGGCCGGCTATACGGGGCCGTTGTCGCTCGAGATTTTCAACGACGTGTTCCGCGAAACGCCGAACCGTCGCACCGCGGTCGATGCAATGCGGTCCCTGCTGTACCTTGAAAGCCAGGTGCGCGATCGTCTTGAAGCGCGGTCCGAGACGCAGTCAACGACACGCAAAACTTCAACGCGGGCGCAGCGCGTGGGCGACACCATCGAGCTGTTCAGCCCGCCGCCGATGCCGGCACTTTCTGGCATCACCTTCATCGAGTTCGCAGCCAGCGAGGGTCCGGCGGGATCGGCCGGCACGCTCGGCGCGCTGCTGCAACAGCTTGGGTTCAAGCGCGTCGGGCAGCATCGCTCGAAGGCGGTCGCGCTGTATCGGCAGGGCGATATCCATCTCATCGTCAACGCGCAACCCGACTCGTTCGCGCGAAGTCGTTTCGAGGCGCACGGCACTTCGGTGTGTGCGCTGGGCATTCGCACCGACGATCCACAGGGCGCTGCGGCGCGCGCCACTGCCATGCGCTCGCAGCGGCATGACAGCCCGCTCGGCCCCGACGAAGTGCAGGTGCCGGCCATCGTCGCGCCGGGCGGCAATCTGGTGCACTTCGTACCCTCATCGCTCGGCAGCAGGGGCCTTTACGAAGCGGACTTCGTCATGGAAGACGATGCCCCTTCGACGTCCGACGCAGCCGTCGTGGGGCTGCACTCGATCGACCACGTCGCCCTCGGCCTCGCAGTGGATCAGCTCGACACATGGGTGCTGTTCTCGCGCGCCGTGCTCGGCCTGGAACCCGGCGAAAGCCTGGAGCTGGCCGACCCCTTCGGCCTGATCCGCAGCCGCGGCGTCGCCAACGCCGACCGCAGCGTGCGGCTGGTACTCAACGTGTCGATGAGCCAGCGCACCCGCACCGCGCGCACCTTGAGCGTGACGGGTGGCGGCGCGGTGCATCACATCGCGCTGGCCTGCGACGACATCTTCGAGACGGTCGCTGCGCTGCGTGGGAACGGCGTGCGATTCGTGCCCATCTCCGACAACTACTACGACGACCTGCCAACCCGGCTCGACATCGACGCCGCGCTGCTCGACCGCATGCGCGCTGCCGGCGTGCTGTTCGACCGTTCGGCCACGGGCGACTACCTTCATATCTACACAGAGAGTTTCGAGCAGGGACTGTTCTTCGAAGTCGTGCAGCGCATCGGCGCATACGACGGCTATGGCGCCAGCAACGCACCGGCGCGTATGGCATCGCAGGCGCAGGAGTGAACTTGCCGCACCAACTTTGTCGAGGGCAAAACCTTGCGCACGATAAGGGTTGTGGTGCTTGTGAACAATGAAACTATGACAACTCAACTCAAGATCGATTTCGTCTCCGATGTGTCGTGCCCCTGGTGCGCCGTCGGACTCGGTGCGCTCGAAGCGGCGCTGGCCCGTGTCGCGCCGGACGTCAAGGCCGAGCTGCACTTTCAGCCGTTCGAGCTGAACCCGCAGATGCCGAAGGAAGGGCAAGACACCTTCGAGCATCTGAACCAAAAGTACGGCTCGTCGCGCGAGCAGCAGGCCGAGTCGCGAGAGATGATCCGTGCGCGCGGCGCTGCGGTCGGCTTCCAGTTCAGTGCCGGCGGCCGGCCGCGCATCTACAACACCTTCGATGCGCATCGGCTGCTGCACTGGGCCGAGCTGGAAGACGTGACCAAGCAGATCGTGCTCAAGAAGTCGCTGCTCAAGGCCTACTTCACCGACAGCGAAAACCCTTCGGACCCCGAGGTGCTGGTGCGGCTCGCCGGTGCAGCAGGGCTCGACGAAGCGCGTGCACGCGAGATTCTGGCGAGCGACGAGTACGCCGAAGAAACGCGCGAGCGCGAACGGATGTACACCGACGCCGGCATCCACTCGGTGCCCGCGATCATCATCAACAACCAGCACCTGATTTCGGGCGGCCAGCCGGTCGAAGTGTTCGAACGCGCGCTGCGGCAGATCGCCGGCGCGGCCCCGGCGAGGCTGTCGACAGCCTGACTTGTGCGGGCACAAAGAGTAAATTAATTCCCTTTGTGCATTGCGGGTAAAGCAGGTCAACGCCGGTGTGTCCTGGTGGGTTGAAAGGAGGCGGCTATCGCCGTTGTTCACCCGTCAAGGACACTGACATGAAGACAAGATTTATCGCGGCACTGGCATTCGCTGCCGCTGCCGCTGCCGCTGCCGTTGCAGCCACTGCACCCGCCTTTGCCGACGAATACGGCAAGCATCCTTTCTATCTTCACGCGTTGTCCGATTTGCGTTCCGCGGCCTGGCAAGTCGACCATCGCCGCCCTGAAGACGGTCAGGTCTCGCAGGACGAGATGATCGTTCGCGACGAGGTCGCTGCCGCCATCAACGATCTGCAGCGCGCCGCGTGGCTCGACGGCAAGTCGCTGCAGTGGCAGCCGCCGACAGATGCATGGCTACCGCGCGAAGGCCGCCTGCATGCAGCGGCAGACCTGTTGCGCAAGGTGCACTCCGACGTGGCGCGTGAAGAAGACGATCCGCGCTCGCGTCCGTTCCAGCAGCACGGACTGGCCCATGTCGATGCGGCGCTCGACGCGGCGCAACATGCCATCGGCGACGTGCGACGTCACGACATGCGCCGCGAATGACCACCCTGCGCGCAGCGGTTGGCCTGGGCGTGCTCGGCGCCTGCGCGCTGATGCTCCTGACGGGGTGTTCCACCGGTCCCGCTTCGGGTCGCGCGATCGCTACGGTCACTCTGCCAGCGGCCCCCGTGGACGAAGCCACACGCCTGCTCTGGCTCAACCGGGTGAGCTGGGGCGCCAGCACCGCCACTGAGGCGCAGTTGACGCGCCGAGGGCTCGGCCCGTGGATGCGCGACCAGCTCAATCCAAGACCGGCCGCACTGCCAACCGCAGCGCAGGCGCAGGTCGACGGCATGACCATTTCGCGCACGCCGGTCGACCAGCTCGCCATCGCGCTAGAGGCACAACGCAAGGCGGCCGATGCCTTGCCCGACGAAGACCAGAAGAAGGCCGCGCGCCAGGCCTATCAGCAGGAGCTCAATCGGTTGTCGCGCGAGGCGCAACAACGCTTCGTACTGCGGGCGCTCTATTCGCCGAACCAGTTGCAAGAGCAGATGACATGGTTCTGGATGAATCACTTCAACGTCAACGTGCGCAAGGACAACCTTCGCGCGCTGATCGGCGACTACGAAGACAGCGCCATCCGGCCGCACGCGCTCGGCAGGTTTCGCGATCTGCTTGGTGCCACGTTGCGGCATCCGGCCATGCTGCGCTATCTGGACAACGCGCAAAACGCCGCCAACCGCATCAACGAAAACTATGCACGCGAGCTGATGGAGCTGCATACGCTGGGCGTCGGCGGCGGCTATTCGCAAGCCGACGTGCAGGAGCTGGCGCGCGTGCTCACCGGCCTCGGCGTGACGCTGCGCGCGACCGACGAGCCAGCGCCGCGCATGCGTCCCCCGCTCGCAGAGGACTACGTGCGGCGCGGGCTGTTCGAGTTCAACCCGCAGCGCCACGACTATGGCGGCAAGACCTTGCTGGGCCGGCCGATCACAGGTCATGGCATGGCTGAAGTCGACGAGGCGCTCGACCGCCTCGCGCGCGCGCCGGCCACGGCCCGCTTCATCTCGCGCAAGCTGGCCGTTTATTTCGTTGCGGACGAGCCGTCCCAGGTGTTGATCGATCGCATGGCCGACACCTTCACGCGCAGCGATGGCGACATCGCCGCGACGTTGGCCACCATGTTCTCTTCGCCGGAGTTCAGCGCGTCGCTCGGCCACAAGTTTCGTGATCCGGTCCACTACGCGCTGGCCGGCGTGCGGCTGGCGTACGACGATCGCGTGGTGACGAATGCAGCCCCGCTGATCGGCTGGATCAACCGCATGGGCGAGCCGCTGTACGGCCACGAGACGCCCGATGGTTATCCACTCACGCAATCGGCGTGGGCCAGTGCCGGGCAGATGACCACGCGCTTCGAGATTGCGCGCGCCATCGGTGCCAACGGCGCAGTGCTGTTTCGCACCGACGATGGCGCGCCGCTGGAACGCCCGACCTTCCCGGCGCTGGCCGAGTCGGGCGCGGTGCGTGCGGCGTTGCCGGGCTTGGGCGCCGACACACGGGCCGCGCTGGCCGATGCACGATCGCCGCAGGACTGGAACACTTTCCTGCTCGCTTCGCCCGAGTTGATGAATCGCTGAACACGCACCGGAAACTCACATGCAACGCCGACATCTTTTGAAGCTCATGGGCGTCGCACCGCTCGCCGGTGCCGCGGGCCGGCTCATGGCCGCGCCTGCCGCCGGCAACGCGAAGCTGCTGGTCGTGTTCCTGCGCGGTGCTTACGACTGCGCCAACCTGCTGGTGCCCATCGCATCGGGCACCACCGACGACTTCTATCGCAGCGCGCGGCCGACCATCGCAGTGCCGCGGCCCGGTCAGCCCAATGGCGCGCTGCAGCTGGATGCGCACTGGGGACTGCACCCGGCGCTCGCGGCCAGCGTGATGCCGTTGTTCCAGAAGCAGCAAGCGGCGTTCATTCCGTTCGCGGGCACGGACGACCTCACGCGCAGTCACTTCGAAACGCAGGACTCGATCGAGCTCGGCCAGGCACTCGACCGCGGCCGCGACTATCGCTCGGGCTTCTTGAATCGGCTGGCCGGCGTGCTCGGTGCCGGACCGCTGACGGCGGTGTCGCCGATGGCCTTTACCGACCAGCTGCCGATCGCGCTCAGGGGCGACGCCAAGGCCGCCAACATGGCGCTCGGCTCGGTCGGCCGCCAGGCCATCGACGCGCGACAGAGCAAGGTGATCGAGGCGATGTATCGCAACACCAAGCTCGCGCAACCGGTGGTCGAAGGCTTCGCGGTGCGTGACGAGGTACAGCGCGCCGTCAAGGAGGAAATGGAAGCGGCCAGCCGCAACGCGATGACGTCGAAGGGCTTCGAGCTGGTCGCGCGGCGCATGGCGCGACTGATGCGCGAACGCTTCGACCTCGGCTTCGTCGATGTCGGCGGCTGGGATACGCACGTGGGGCAGGGCGCCGGCACCGGCTACCTCGCCAACCGCCTCGAGGAACTCGGCCGCGGCGTCGCCGGCTTTGCGGAAGAGATGGGCGACGACGCGTGGCGCGACACCGTGGTGGTGGTGATCAGCGAGTTCGGCCGCACCTTCCGTGAGAACGGCAACAAGGGCACCGACCATGGCCACGGCACCGTGTACTGGGTGCTCGGTGGCGGCCTCGCTGCACAGGCCGGCGGTCGCGTGTTGGGCGAGCAGGTCGAGGTATCGCAAGCCAATCTGTTCCAGAACCGCGACTATCCGGTGCTGAACGAATACCGAGCGGTGTTCGGCGGCTTGTTCGCGCGGATGTACGGACTGTCGCCTGCGCAGCTCGATCGGGTGTTTGCGGGGGTCGCGCCACGCGATCTGCGGCTGGTCTAGCTGCGCACAGGCGCTCGCTCAGGTCGCTGGCAGCAACTGCGCTTTCATCCATTCACGAAACGCGATAAGGCGCTCGTTGTCGATCGCCGACTTCCGATAGCAAATGAAGTGGGTTACGCGCTCGATCCGATGGAAAGACGGGCCATCCAGAATCACCAGATCGCCCCGTTCGAGGTCTCGTTGTGCAAAGCGCGTCGTCTCCAATGCGATGCCCATGCCGTCGACTGCAGCAGCGATAACCATCGAACCCCGATCGAAAGAGGGCCGCGCACCGGTCGGCAGCTTGAGCCCGTTCAGCTTGCACCAATCTGTCCACTGCACCGGATTGACTTTGGAATCGATCAATGTGAATCGCAGCACATCGGCCGGCGTCATCGAGCCACGGCCTTCAAGCAGGCGCGGCGAGCACATCGGCACCGTCGACTCGAGTCCCAGCGGCTCGACCATCACATTGGCATGCGGCGGGGGCAATCCATAGGCGATGTCGACATCGATGTCCGCCGATTTGGCAAGGTCCGCAGGTTCCGCGCTCGACGACATGCGGATCACGATCGACGGATGCGCCGCCATGAACTGCGGCAACCGTGGGCCGAGCCACTTGGCGGCAAAGCTCGGCGAGCAGTGGACCGCGAGTTCGCTGCGGGATTGCAGTGGACGCAGCTCGGCGCAGGCATCCTCGATCTGATCGAAAGCCGGACTTAGCTGGTCCAGCAACCTTCGGCCGTCGACGGTCAGCGTCACCTTGCGTACACCGCGCGTGAAGAGCGCACGGCCGAACCATGTTTCAAGCGCGCGCACCTGATGGCTGATGGCGGACGGCGTCAGATGCAACTCTTCGCCTGCTTGCGTGAAGCCGCCAAGCCGCGCCGCTGCCTCGAAGGCGCGAAGTGCGAAGAAGGATGGAAGACGTCGCATCGGATAAGCTGGTTTTCACGAGCATAGATGAATCTGTTTCAGCCATTGGTGAACAGTCGTCCTTTGTCAACGCGGCCGCCGATACGGATGATCTGCGTCTTGCGTGCCCGTCACGACTTGCATTCGCAATCTGCAACACAACCAGCCAGAGACAACAATATGCTCGACATCAAGAAGCGCATTTCGGTTTATCAGCCCGAACAGGTTGGACTGAAGTTCCCCGAGATCCCGACCTTCACCAACCACGCCGACGAGCGCCAGTACCTGAAGGAACATCTCGTCGCCGCCTGCCGTGCGTTCGCGCAGCAAGGATTCGACTACGGCTTCGCAGGCCACTTGACGATCCGCGATCCGGAGCGGCCGCACCTGTACTGGACCAACCCGATGGCGGTGCATTTCTCGCTTGTCAAGGTGTCGAACCTGATCCTGGTGGACCACGATGGCAGGGTCGTCGAAGGCGACTACGCAGTCAATCGCGCCGGCTTCGTGTTGCATGCCGCGGTGCATGACGCGCACCCCGACATCCTCGCGATGTGCCATGCGCACACGGTGTACGGCACGGCCTTCGCATCGCTCGGCAAGAAGCTCGAACCCATCACGCAGGACGCCGCTGCGTTCTTCGAAGACCACGCGGTGATCGGCGATGAGGCAGGCCAGGTCGCTGTCGAAAAGGAGGCCGGCAACAAGGTCGCCAACGCGTTCAAGGGCGTGAAGGCGGCAATCCACCAAAACCACGGGCTGCTGACGGCCAGCCGCCACAGCATCGATGCGGCGGCCTTCTGGTTCATCGCGCTGGAACGTTGCTGCCAGCAGCAACTGCTGGTAGACGCCAGCGGCGTCACGCCACGGCTGGTCACGCCGGAACGCGCGCGCTACAGCCGCGAGCATGTCGGTAGCGAGTTCATCGGCTGGCTGCATTTCCAGACGCTGTACAACCAAATCGCGGCGACGCAGCCGGACATGTTCGACTGAGCTGGACCATGAACACGACGACCTTGCCGCGTGCTGCCGCAGCTGCGGCGGGCAGCACCCACATTGGCCTGTTCGTGATCGCGATTTAGGCGAGTTCACGGCGCGTGCAAGGCCGGCGAAGGGCGGTGGACAATGGCGTTCCCGTCCAAGGAACCAGTCATGCACCTCACTTTGCAAACCCTTCTCGGCACTGCGTTACCCCTTGCTCAAGCGCCGATGGCAGGCGTGCAGGGCAGTGCACTCGCCATCGCAGTCAGCAACGCAGGCGGCCTCGGTTCGCTGCCCTGCGCCATGCTCGGCGCCGACGCGATCCGTAGCGAGATCACCGCCATCCGCGCAGGCACCGACAAGCCCTACAACGTCAACTTCTTTTGCCACACGCCGCCGGAGCCCGATGCCGCGCGAGACGCCGCATGGCGCAGCGCCCTGGCGCCTTACTACCGCGAGTTCGACATCGACCCGAAGAGCGTCGGTGCCGGGCCTGGCCGCAATCCGTTCGATGAAGCGGCGGCGGCCGTGCTGGCCGAATTCGAGCCGCCGGTCGTCAGTTTCCACTTTGGCTTGCTGTCGCCTGCGCTGCTCGCAAAAGTCAAGCGTTGGGGTTCGAAGGTGTTGGCCTCGGCGACCACGCTCGACGAGGCGCTGTGGCTCGAAGCGCATGGGGCCGATGCGGTCATCGCGCAAGGCCTTGAGGCGGGTGGCCATCGTGGTCACTTTCTTTCGCACGACCTCACGCGCCAACTCGGTACCTTCGCGCTCTTGCCGCAGTTGGTGCGCGCGCTGAAGGTGCCGGTGATCGCTGCGGGCGGCATCGCCGATGCCGATGGCGTCGCGGCAGCCATGGCGCTGGGTGCCGCGGGAGTTCAGGTCGGCACCGCGTTCCTGTTGTGCCCCGAGGCCACGACGACGAGCCTGCATCGCGCGGCATTGCAAAGCGAGGCCGCGCGGCACACGGCGTTGACCAATGTGTTCACTGGGCGACCGGCACGCGGCATCGTGAACCGCGTGGTGCGCGAGCTCGGACCGATCGGCACCGCGCCGCCGGAGTTTCCGATGGCGACCGCCGGTATCGCGCCATTGCGTGCCAAGGCCGAAGCGCAGGGCAGTGGCGACTTTTCCCCGCTATGGTCGGGACAAAACGCGACGGGCTGCAAGCCGCTGCCTGCGCACGACATCGTGCAAAGCCTTGCTAAAGGCTTTGCGCAATCACTCCTTTCCCATTCCTTCGACCCGACGCCTCCATGAC
>NZ_JASJXG010000063.1:0-24733 GCF_035018765.1 Variovorax sp. RTB1 | reverse complement strand
CGATTGGCGCCGCGTCCGCGGTCGCCACGCGGCGCTTGCCCGTCGCCGAGCGGACTAGGGATCGGGGCTTCACGCGAGTCGTCGCGCGGACCGCCGGCGTTGCGATCATTTCGGTTGCCGCGACGGTTCTTGTTCCGGTTGTTGCGACCGCCACCTTCAGGGCCCGGACCACGCGGACCTTGACCCTGTCCTTGCCCGAAGCCGGGCCGTGGCGCGCGCTCGGCACCGCCGGCACCGCCGCCTGCGGCGTCGAACAGCGAGCGAATATCTTTCTCGTCGAGCTCCATCCACGCGCCCCGCTTCAGGCCGCGCGGCAGCAGCATGGCGCCGTAACGAATGCGGATCAATCGGCTGACCGCGTGGCCGACAGATTCGAACAGCCGACGCACTTCCCGGTTGCGGCCTTCTGAAATCGTAACGCGGTACCAAAGGTTGGAGCCTTCGCCGCCGCCGTCTTCGATGCTGCCGAACTGCGCCATGCCGTCGTCCAAGCGCACGCCTTCGAGCAGCTTCTGGCGCTCTTCCTTGTTGATCGCACCGAGCACGCGCACCGCGTACTCGCGCTCCAGGCCAAAGCGCGGATGCATCAGCTGATTCGCCAGCTCGCCAGAACTCGTGAAAAGCAACAGACCTTCGGTATTCAGATCGAGCCGCCCGACCGACTGCCACTTGCCTTGCTGCAGACGCGGCAGCTTGCGGAACACCGTCGGACGGTTTTGTGGATCGTCGTGCGTCACCACTTCACCGATCGGCTTGTGGTAAGCGATGACGCGCGCCGGCGGTGGCGCGATGCGATAGCGGATCGGCTTGCCGTTGATCTTGACCTGATCGCCATGCTGAATACGCTGGCCGATATGCGCGGGCTCGGCGTTGACCGAGATCCGACCTTGCAGGATCAGCGCTTCCATCTCAAGACGCGAACCAAGGCCAGCCTGGGCCAACACCTTGTGCAGCTTGGGCGAATCCGCTTCAGGTAGCAGCACGCGCTTGAGCGCCGGCACCTCGGGGCTGTCTTCGTCGGCGTCGAACTGGCCTGAGACGACGTCGGCAAAGCGGATCGGCTGCGGCGGCGGTGCATTGCGCTGCTCCCGGTCAGCAGCCTTGCGGGCGCGATCGAGGTCGTCGTCTTCATCGTCGTCCTCGTCTTCTTCTTCTTCGTCGTCCTGATCGAAGTCCTCGTTGCGCGCGGGGGGCTCGGGCTGGCCGACGGCTGGCCCGGCGGTTACAGCGGCCACGATTGCGGGCGGCGCTGCGGCGTCCGAGGCCATGTCCGCAACAGACGGCAAGGCGTCTGACTGTGACGGCCCGATTTTCGCCGGGGTCTCGTCTGCGATCGGCTCCGCCGACTCCACGGCCTTCGGCCGACGCGGACGGCGTTTCTTCGGCGGTGGATCGGCCTGATCAATGTCAGCAAGCACAGCGGGCTTCGCGCCCACTTCGTCTTCAGCGGCAGGACCGGCCGGCAGCATCGCCGCGTCGTCGGAGTCGGAGGGGCTCATGGTGCAGTTCCGGAAGGGGCAGCGGTGGTGTCGACAGGCTCGGCTGCGGCATCGACGGGGGGGATGGTTGAGACGTGTGCTTCGGCTTCGACGGCAACTTCAACTGCGACTTGTGCAGCCGGCTCGTCCATCGGCAACGAGGCCTGGTCGGACTCGCCGAGTTGCTCCAGCGCATCGACCAAAGAGCCTTGCTGCATCGGCGAGCCGATCACCGGCAACTGATCGAGCGACTCGAGCCCGAGGTCGTCGAGAAACTGGCGCGTGGTGGCAAAGAGCGCCGGGCGCCCGACTGTTTCGCGATGCCCGATCACCTCGACCCAGTTGCGGTCTTCGAGCTGCTTCAGGATCAGCGAGTTGATGGTGACGCCGCGGATGTCTTCCATGTCGCCGCGCGTGACAGGCTGGCGGTAGGCAATGATGGCCAGGGTTTCGAGTACGGCACGCGTGTAGCGTGGCGGCTTCTCGGGATGCAACCGGTCGAGGTGGTCGCGCATCTCCGGCCGGCTCTGAAAGCGCCAGCCGGAGCCGACGCTTACGAGCTCCAGGCCGCGTTGCGCCCAGTCTTCCTGCAATTCGACGAGCAGCGTCTTGATGGTGTCGGCACCGAGTTCGTCGCCGAACAGCACGCGAAGGTCGCGAACCGGCAGCGGCTGGGCCGAACAGATCAATGCGGTTTCGAGAATGCGCTTGGCATCCGCCGTATTCATGGTTCGCGTTATCCGGGAAAAGGCGCTTTGGGGGCGCTTCGTTTCATTGGGATGGAAAGTGGCGCTGCCGGCACGCGGGCGTTGGCAGCGCAGGGCCGGATCATTGCCCGGCGAGGCCCTGAGGGCCGTCAAGCTCGATTGTAGTCCAGCCCCCAGGCTAGCAAGCCTGCGGCCAGATCGGCCGGCACCGGCGCATTGAACGACATCGGCTCCTGTGTCATCGGGTGCACGAAAGCCAGCCGGAACGCATGCAATGCCTGCCGCGAAAGCCCCGCTGCTGCCGCGCCGCCATACAGCGTGTCGCCCACCAGCGGATGCCCAAGAGACGCCATGTGCACGCGGATCTGATGTGTGCGGCCGGTTTCCAGCGTGCAACGCACGCTGCAGCCATGCGCATTGCTGTCGAGCCGCTCGACCAGCGTGCGCGCCGCCTTGCCTGGATGCCGTTCCAGATCGACGATGGCCATCCGGAGACGGTTGCGCGGGTCGCGGCCGATCGGCGCATCGACCTGCCGCGCCGCACCGCCTTCCCACGGCTTGTGCCCCATCGCGAGGTACTGGCGCTTGACCTCACGCGCGGCGATCAGCTCGACCAGCGCATCCATCGTGGCGCGCGTACGAGCGACCATCATCAGGCCGCTCGTGTCCTTGTCGAGCCGGTGCACGATGCCGGCTCGCGGCAGCAGAACCGCTTTGGGATCGAGCGCCAGCAAGCCGTTCAAGAGGGTGCCGCTCCAGTTGCCTGGCGCCGGATGCACCACCAAACCAGCGGGCTTGTTGATGACGCGCAGATGCTCGTCTTCGAACACGACGTCGATCGCCATCGCCTCGGGTCGAAAGGCCTGGCTCTGCGGTGTCGGTCGCAACTCGATCTGGCCGGCCTGGCCCGCGCGGACCGTCGTCGACGTCTTGGTCGCCGTCCGCCCTTGCAGGGTCACCAGTCCGCCGTCGATCATTTGCTGTAAGTAGCTGCGCGAGAACTCGGGCACCAGCGTTGCCAAAGCTCGATCGAGCCGCTGCCCGTGCTCGTCGACGCCGATCGTGAAGGCACGCAATTCGCTCGCTTCGGCGATGTCAGCCAGGTCGCCCGGCTCGCTCGGGTCGCCGCCCTCCTCTGACGCCGATGCGCTAGGGAGATTGACGAAGGGGTCGGTCGATATAATTGAAGGCAACTGTTTCACGAAAGCCGTATGTGATGTTTCGCGCCAAATTATCGATGGTCCCCGCGTGGCTCGCGCTTTGCGCCGCAGCGTGGCTTGTCGCCGGCTGCTCGTCCACCAAAGAAGACAAGACCGCCAACTGGAGTCCGAACAAGATTTACTCAGAAGCCAAGGACGAGGCCGATGGCGGCTCGTACGACAAGGCCATCCCGTTGTACGAAAAGCTCGAGGGCCGCGCCGCGGGCACCCCGCTAGCGCAGCAAGCAGAACTGGACAAGGCCTACGCGCAATACAAGTCCGGCGAAAGGCCGGCAGCCATCGCCACCGTCGATCGCTTCATCAAGCTCCATCCGGCAAGCCCCGCACTCGACTACGCGTTCTACCTCAAGGGCGTGATCAACTTCAACGACGACCTCGGCCTGTTCTCTTTTGCAACCCGTCAAGACTTGTCCGAGCGCGACCAGAAGGCCGCCAAGGAATCGTTCCAGGCCTTCAAGGAACTGGTAACGCGCTTCCCGGCATCGCGCTATACGCCCGACGCCCGCCAGCGCATGAATTACATCGTAAATTCGCTCGCGCAATACGAAGTTCACGTAGCCCGCTACTACTACCAGCGCGGTGCCTACCTGGCCGCCATCAACCGTGCACAGCTGGCACTGGCTGACTACCGCGAGGTGCCGGCGCTTGAAGAGGCGCTCTACATCATGGTGAAGTCGTACGAGGCCCTCGGCATGAAGGAACTGCGCGACGACGCGCAACGCGTGCTGGCCACCAATTATCCGAAGAGCGAGTTCATGGCGACGGGGTTCCGGAAGAACGACGACCCGTGGTGGAAGGTCTGGTAACCCGGATCGACTGGATCGAGACCAACTGCCGCCGGCCTGTCGGTACCGATACGCTGAATCCCTAGGCTCGGAGTTCGGATAACGCCGCATCGAACTCTTCAGCGCTTTCGATACGCCGCATCGGCGGCAGCGCGGCAACAAGGCGGCGACCGTAGCCCATGGTGGCGAGACGGGCATCGCAGATCACCAGCACGCCGCGATCGGATTCGCGCCGGATCAACCGACCGGCACCCTGTTTGAGCGCCACGGCCGCCTCGGGCAATGAATAGTCGCCGAATGCGTTGCGACCCTGGGCCTCGAGCCGTTGCGAGCGGGCTTCGACCAGTGGATCGTTCGGCGGCGGAAACGGCAGCTTGTCGATCACGACCAGCTGCAGTACATCACCCGGTGCATCGAAACCCTCCCAGAATGACGCCGACGCGACCAGCACGCAGCCTGCGCGACCGACACCGGCGCCTTCCCTGAAGCGCTCCATCAGCACGCGCTTGGGCAACTCGCCTTGCGCCAACACTTCGGGACGGATCGACGGATCGATTGGCTCAAGTGCGAGCCGCAGCGTGTCGGCGATGGTTCGCAGTGCGCGCAAGGTCGTCGTCAGTACCAACGTTCTTCCGCCCAGCGCCGCCGCACCGCGGGCTGCGAGTCGGGCCACTTCGGTACCGTGCGCCGGATCGGCCGGCTTCGGAAAAGTGCGCGGCACGTAGAGAGCTGCCTGACGCGCGTAGTCGAACGGACTTTGAACGCGCAACACTTCGGCGGACTCCAGACCGCACGGCTCGGTGAACCAGCGCAGCTTGGGGTCGTCGCCCAGAGTGGCCGAAGTAAAGACCCAGGCACGGCCTCGTTCGCCGCCCTCCTTAGGCTTGGCGGCGCCAGCCGTATCCACAGCACAGGATCCATCCATTGCTTCGTCGGCTTCTCGGGCGCTAACCTGCTCGATCTTCAGAACCCGTCCACGCATGGCCTCGGCGATATCGAGTGGCGACTCGACCAGTCGCAGCTGTGTGCCGACATCCAGCCAGCGCACGGAGTCGGTCGCACAGGGCGTCGCGAAGCGTGCAGCGCGCTCGGCAAGCTGCCCGGCGCGGTCATGCAAGCGGACGAAGTCGGGGGCGATTTCGCTGACCGTGGCCAAGTTCTCGGCAGCATCTTCGAATGCGTGCTGCAGCATGTCGAGCGCGGCCTGCCACCCTTCGGCTGGCACGGTGTCTGGCGACGGACCCGCCCAGCGCAATTTGGTCCCTGGCCATTGCTTTCCGACCACCAGCCTCAGCTCGCGCGCTGCGCGCTCCAGTGCTGCGGCGAGTTGCTGCCAGTCAACCAAACCGCGTGCATGTTGCAGCCCGGCAGCCAGCAGGTCACGCGAGAAGTCGAGTGCCTGCCCGCTGCCAAGCTGCGCGCCCAGGAACTGAACGCCGATTTCGTTGAGTTGATGCGCCTCGTCGAACACCACCACCCGCACGCTCGGCAGTAGCTCGGCCATGCCGGATTCGCGCACCGCGAGATCGGCAAAAAAGAGATGGTGGTTGATGACGACCACGTCGGCTGCAAGCGCCTCGCGCCTCGCCAGGTTCACATGGCACGGTTTGAATTGCGGGCACTGCGCGCCGAGGCAGTTCTCGCGCGTCGACGTCACCAATGGAATAAGCGGCGAACGTTCGTCGAGACCCGGTAGCTCGGCAAGATCACCGGTGCGCGTCGACTTGGACCACTGCTCGATCTTTGCCAGCGTGCGCACGGTGCCGCGCTCGGGCAGCGATGCGTCATGCCGCGCCAGATCGAGCCGGTGCAGGCACACGTAGCTGCCGCGCCCTTTAAGAAGAGCCGTGCGAACGGGCAGGCCGAGCGCTTCAACCAGTCGCGGCAGATCGCGGCCGAACAACTGGTCTTGCAACGTCTTGGTGGCGGTCGACAGCAGCACACGCTCACCGCTCAGCAGTGCCGGTACGAGGTAAGAAAAGGTCTTGCCGACACCGGTGCCCGCCTCGACGACCAGCACGCCGCCATGCTCGATGGTGCGGGCAACTGCGAGCGCCATCTGCGTTTGTCCGTCGCGTTCGCGAAACTGTTCGGCGGCACGCGACAACACACCGTCATGCGCGAACGCGTCGCGCACCTCCGACTCGAGTGCGCCCATCAGGCAGGCTCTTGTGGCGCGATGTCCCGAGCGACGCGGTCGATCCTGTCGCGCAGTGCAAGCCGACGCTTCTTCAGTCGACGCAGCAACAGGTCGTCCTGCGGCGGCGCCACCTCGACGAGGCGATCGATGGTGGCGTCAAGATCGGCGTGCTCGATGCGCAGGTCGATCAGCTGGCGAGAAAGGGAGTGAAGATTGGTGTCCAACGGAGTAAATGCGGACCGGGTCAGGCGGGCTCCAGCGGCCGCGGTGCATGATCGCCCGATAATACGTCCACACATCTCCTCTGCACCCATGATTCGAGGTTTCCGACTCGCTGCCGCCACCGGTCTCCACAAGGGAGACCGGCCGTATCAACAAGACCAGGTTTTGATGCTGTCGCACGCCCGTACGCCGGGTTGCGTGCTGGGAGTCATCGCCGATGGCATGGGCGGTCGCAGCGGCGGCCGCAAGGCATCCGACCAGGTGATGATGACGGCGCGCCAGCTCTTTGCGCGCTACCGTCCGGAGCACGACGAACCCGGCAACATCCTGCGACGCCTGCTCGACGACGCGCACACGGTCATCAAGCTGACAGCGCTGTCAAGTGAGCAGGAACCTCACAGCACAGTGGCCGCGTTCCTGATGAACCCGCACGGCGACTGTGCCTGGATTCATGCGGGCGATTCGCGCATCTATCATTTCCAGCGCGGCCGGCTTATCAAGCGCACGCGGGATCACTCGTATGTTCAGGTGCTGATCGACCGTGGCGAGATCACCGAGCAAGAAGCCAACATTCACCCTCAGGGCAACATCCTGCTCGGCTGCCTCGGCATGACGGCCACGCCGCCGCCGATCGAAACCCATTTCATTCCGCAACTGCAACCCGGCGACGTGCTGATGGCCTGCAGCGACGGCTTGTGGCACTACTTCACCCCGGAAGAAATGGGTGCGGTGCTGTCGGAGCAGTCGCCGCGCGAAGCGGTCGAACTGCTGGTAAACGAAGCCCGCAAGCGGGCGCGTGGCACAGGCGACAACCTGTCGCTGGCGGTACTCAAGCTCGAGCCTCTGCCAAAGTAATCACCGGGCCGGCTGCGGTGCGGCCAAGGTGGCGCGCCCGCCTCGGGCTTGTGACGATCAGGGCGGCGGCGGCAGCGATGCCGAGCGCGGCTTGGTGCGGTCGGCATTGCGCTTCTCGACCTCGGCACGGTGTGCCTCGGCCTTCCTTGCCTTGTCGTCGAACTGCTGCTGTTCGACCGGCGCCTGCGCACGCGACTTGGCAGTCTTCGCCAGATGCTCGGCGTTCGCTTTTTGCCTGTTCTCGAATTGCTCGCGCTTGGCGGCTTCGCCCGCAACGGCAGCCTCGCGACCGGTTGTGTGATCGGCCGCCCGTTGCTCGCGGTCAGCCTGTGACTTGAGTGCCTTGTCGCGTTGCTCAGCGGCCTCTTGCGCGCGCTGCGGTGCAGACTTGTCGTCGAGTCGGTCAAGGGCAGCGGCACCGCGACGCTTGCGCTCGGCATCGTTGATGATCGCTTCTTGCCGCTTGATGTTGTCCAGAGCAGCGCGCTTGCCCCTGCGACTGTCTTCGAGACAACTCTCGACCGCGAACTTCTTGAAGCAGGCAAACCGCTCCTCCTCGAACTTCTTGTCGACAGCGGCGCGCTCAGCAGTGAGTCGTGAGCGCTCTGCCGCCATGTCGGTGTTGCCAGCCGTCGCGACCGACTGCGCACAAAGCGGCGAAGACGCAACCGCGGCAGCCGCCATCAAAAGCGAGGTGAACATCTTCTTCATGTGAGCCCGGTATCGACATTGCGCCGCTCGAGCGCTAAAAATTCGGCCGACTGCATCTCGTTGAGCCGCGAGACCGTGCGAGGAAACTCGTGCGCCAGCGGGCCTTCGGTGTACAACGCCTCGGGCGCGACCTGTGCCGACATGATGAGCTTGACCCGTCGATCGTAGAACACGTCGACCAGCCAGGTGAAACGACGTGCCTCAGAGGCTCGGCTCACCGACATCTGCGGCACGTCCGACAGCAGCACTGTATGGAACTGCGCTGCGATCTCAAGGTAGTCGTTTTGCGAGCGCGGTCCGCCGCACAACGTCTTGAAGTCGAACCACACCACGCCGCCGGCGCGCCGCCTCGCATGGATTTCGCGCGACTCGATGTGGAGCACCGGGTTGTCGTCGGGCGTTTCCGCCAACCGATTGAAAGCGTCCCGCATTTCCTGATCGGCGGCAGCCCCGTTGGGCGTGAGGTACATGCGCAACTGGTGCAGGGTGCGGGTCCGGTAGTCGGTGCCGTTGTCGACACCGATGACTTCCAGCTGCTCCTTCAACAATTCGATGGCCGGAAGAATTCGATCGCGGTGCAAGCCGTTCGGGTACAGGTCGTCCGGCTTGAAATTGGAAGTCGTTACAAAGCCGACGCCGTTATTGAACAGCGCGGCGAGCAGCCGATGCAGGATCATGGCGTCGGTGATGTCCGCCACATGGAACTCGTCGAAACAGATCAGCTTGTAGCGCTTGGACATGCGCAGGCCGAGCTCGTCCAGCGGATTGACCGTGCCCTGCAGGTCGGCCAGCTCACGGTGCACTTCGCGCATGAACTCGTGAAAGTGCAGGCGCGTCTTGCGCCGCAGCGGCACGGCGTTGAAGAACAGGTCCATCAAGAACGACTTGCCGCGACCGACGCCGCCGTACATGTAGACGCCGCGCGGAATCTCCGGCCGGTTGATGAACTTCTTGAGCGCATTGGAGCGTTGCCCCTTGTAGTCGGCCCACTCGTTGACGCAGCGATCCAGCGCTTCCACGGCGCGCAATTGCGCCGGGTCGCTCTGGAAGCCCCGCTTTGCGAGCTCCGCCTCGTAAGCCTGCTTGACGCTCAAGAGATCAGAAGTTGAGCGTGCGTTTTTCGACCGCCAGCGCCGCTTCCTTCGTGGCTTCCGACAGCGACGGATGCGCGTGGCAGATGCGCGCGATGTCTTCGCTGCTCGCCTTGAACTCCATCGCGACAACAGCTTCGGAGATCAGCTCGCTGACTTGCGGGCCCACCATGTGCACGCCGAGGATCTCGTCGGTGGTCGCATCCGCAAGGAACTTGACCATGCCGGTGGTGTCGCCCAGCGCACGTGCGCGGCCGTTCGCCAGGAACGGGAAGGTGCCGGCCTTGTAAGCCCGGCCTTCTGCCTTGAGCTGTTGCTCGGTTTGCCCGACCCACGCAATTTCCGGATGTGTGTAGATAACCCACGGCACGGTGTTGAAGTTGACGTGCCCATGCTGGCCGGCAATGCGCTCGGCCACGGCCACGCCCTCTTCTTCGGCCTTGTGCGCCAGCATCGGGCCGCGCACGACGTCGCCGACCGCCCAGACGTTCGGCAGGTTGGTCTTGCACTCGTCGTCGACCACCACCGCACCGCGTTCGTCGAGCTTAAGGCCGACTGCTTCGGGGTTGAGGCCGATGGTGTTGGCGACGCGGCCGATCGAGATGATCAGCTTGTCGACGTCCAGCGTCTGCGCTTCGCCTTTGGAATTGGTCCAGGCGATGGAGACGCCTTTCTTGCCAGTCTTGATCTCACCGACCTTGACGCCGAGTTCGATTTTCAGGCCCTGCTTGTCGAACGCCTTTTTCGCTTCCTTGGCGATCTGCTCGTCGACCGCGCCGAGGAAAGTCGGCAGGCCTTCCAGCACCGTGACTTCGGCACCCAGACGGCGCCAGACGGAGCCCATCTCCAGACCGATCACGCCGGCACCGATCAGCGCCAGCTTCTTCGGCACCGCGCCGACACGCAAGGCGCCGTCGTTCGACAAGATGTTCTCTTCATCGAACGGCGCACCCGGCAGAGCGCGGGCATTGGAGCCCGTCGCCACGACGATGTGCTTGCCGCTGATCGTCTCTTCGCCGGCTGCACCGGCGACCTTCATCTCATAGCCAACGTTATCCGTCTTGACGAACGAAGCGCGGCCATGGAACGAGGTGATCTTGTTCTTCTTGAACAGGTACGTGATGCCGTCGTTGTTCTGCTTCACGACGTGGTCCTTGCGGGCCATCATCTTGCCGATGTCGAGCGAGAGGCCCGACACGTTGATGCCATGGTCGGCAAAGGTATGACCGGCCTGCTCGTAGTGCTCCGACGACTGCAGCAATGCCTTCGAGGGAATGCAGCCGACGTTGGTGCAGGTGCCGCCCAACGCAGGACCACCGTTCGCGTTCTTCCACTCGTCGACGCACGCGACATTGAAGCCGAGCTGCGCCGCACGGATGGCAGCGATGTAGCCACCAGGGCCGCCGCCGATGACGATCACGTCGAATTGTTTGTTTGCCATCTGTATCTTCGCCTCAGATGTCGAACAAGAGGCGCGATGGATCTTCCAGCGCTTCCTTCATGGCGACCAGGCCCAGCACGGCTTCACGGCCGTCGATGATGCGGTGGTCGTAGCTCATGGCGAGGTAGTTCATTGGGCGGATGACGATCTGCCCGTTCTCGACCACCGCGCGGTCCTTGGTGGCGTGTACGCCCAGGATGGCCGACTGCGGCGGGTTGATGATGGGCGTCGACAGCATGGAACCGAAGGTGCCTCCGTTGCTGATCGAGAAGGTGCCACCGGTCATTTCTTCGATGCCCAACTTGCCGTCCTTGGCCTTCTGGCCGTACTCGGCGATCTTCTTCTCGATGTCGGCAAAGCTCATCTGGTCGGCGTTGCGCAAGATCGGCACCACCAGACCGCGCGGCGAACCGACGGCGATACCGATGTCGAAGTAGCCGTGGTAAAGGATGTCGTTGCCGTCGACCGACGCGTTGATGACCGGGTACTTCTTGAGCGCGTGCACTGCCGCCTTCACGAAGAAGCTCATGAAGCCGATCTTGACGCCATGCTCCTTGCTGAATGCATCCTGGAACTTCTTGCGCATCTCCATGACCGGGGCCATGTTGACTTCGTTGAAGGTCGTCAAGATGGCGTTGGTCGATTGCGATTGCAGCAAGCGCTCGGCGATGCGGGCGCGCAGGCGGCTCATCGGCACGCGCTGCTCCGGGCGGTCGCCCAGGTCCGGCGCGGCAGTTGGCGAAGCGACTTGCGTCAGCAGCGGCTTTGCTGCGGGGGCAGGAGCGGCGGCGGGTGCCGGCGCCTTGGCAGCGGTGGCACCCGAGGCGACGGCGCCGAGCACGTCGCCCTTGGTCACGCGGCCGTCCTTGCCAGAGCCGGCCACGTCGCTGGTCTTCAGGTTGTTGTCGGCCAGCAACTTTGCTGCGGCTGGCATGGCGACATCGGACTTCGCGCCGCCCGTCACGGCGGCTGCAGCAGCGGCAGGCGCCGGTGGAGCAACCGCTGGAGCGGGTGCGGCCTCAGGCGCAGCGGCCGCGGCGCCTGCCTTGCCTTCGGTGTCGATCCGCGCGATCAATTGCTCTGCGAGGACGGTGGCGCCATCGGGTTGCAAGATTTCCACCAGCACGCCGGCCGACGGCGCCGGCACTTCGAGCACGACCTTGTCGGTCTCGATCTCAATCAGGATTTCATCGACGGCAACGGCATCACCGGCTTTTTTCTTCCAGGTGAGCATGGTGGCTTCAGACACCGATTCGGACAGCTGGGGGACTTTGACTTCTACGATGGACATTTTGAATTTTCGGTTCTAGTTATTTGGTCAGCACGAAGCCCTTGAGCTTGCCGAACGCGCCGTCGACCAGTGCTTTTTGTTGTTCCTGATGGAGGTGCGAGTAGCCGACCGCCGGCGATGCCGAAGCGGCACGACCGGAGTAGCCCAGCTTTTGCCCGTCGTGCATGTTCTCGTGGATGTAGTGCTGCACGAAGAACCATGCGCCCTGGTTTTGCGGCTCGTCCTGCGCCCACACCACGTCGACCAGGTTGGGGTACTTCTTCAGCTCGGTGCCGAAAGCCTTATGCGGGAACGGATACAGCTGTTCGACGCGGATGATCGCGACGTCGTCAGCACCCCGCTCTTCGCGCTTCTTGGCCAAGTCGTAGTACACCTTGCCAGAACATGCGATCACGCGCTTGACCTTGTCGGCCTTGAGGTCGCGACTGTCGGGGATGACGGTCTGGAAAGCGCCCTTGGTGAACTCGGACAACGGCGAGGTCGCGTCCTTGTTACGCAGCAGCGACTTGGGCGTCATGATGATCAGCGGCTTGCGCAAGTTGCGCACCATCTGACGACGCAGGATGTGGAAAATCTGGCTGGCCGTGGTGGGCTGCACCACCTGCATGTTGGTGTCGGCCGACAGTTGCATGAAGCGTTCGAGGCGCGCCGAACTGTGCTCCGGACCCTGGCCTTCGTAGCCGTGCGGCAGCATCAGCGTGATGCCGTTGACGCGGCCCCACTTCACTTCGCCCGAAGCGATGAATTGGTCGATCACCACCTGGGCGCCATTGGCGAAGTCGCCGAACTGGGCTTCCCAGATCACGAAGGTGTTGGGGTCGTTCGACGCATAGCCGTACTCGAAAGCCAGCACGGCTTCTTCGGACAGGATCGAGTCGATCACGAGGAACGGGGCCTGGTTCTCGGCCACGTTCTGCAGCGGCGTGTAGGTGCCGACGTCGAACTTTTCGCGGTTCTGGTCGTGCAGCACGGCATGACGGTGCGTGAAGGTGCCGCGGCCCGAGTCTTCGCCCGAAAGCCGAATCGGATAGCCGCTCGCCACCAGCGAAGCAAAGGCCATGTGCTCGCCCATGCCCCAGTCGACATTCATGTCGCCGCGACCCATGGCTGCGCGGTCGTCCAGCACCTTCTTCACCAGCGGATGCACGGTGAAGCCGGCTGGCACGGTCGTAATCTTCTCCGCAAGGCGCTTCCATTCCGAACTCGGAATGGCGGTGTCGCCGGCGTCGGTCCACTTCTTGTTGAGGTAAGGGCTCCAGTCGACGGCGTATTTGCTCTTGAAGTTGGTCAACACCGGGTCGACCGTGTTCTTGCCTTCGTCGAAAGCGGCGCGCTGCGCCTTCACCATGTCGTCGCCGAGGGTGGCGCCGAGCCCTTGCGCGGCGAGGCGGTCGGCGTACAGCTTCCGCGTTCCGGGATGCTGGGCGATCTTCTTGTACATCAGCGGCTGCGTGAGCGACGGCGTGTCCTGCTCGTTGTGGCCCAACTTGCGGAAGCAGATGATGTCGACCACGACGTCCTTCTGGAACTCCATGCGGAAGTCCAGCGCGAACTGGGTTGCCAGCACCACGGCTTCGGGGTCGTCGCCGTTCACGTGGAGCACGGGCGCTTCGATCATCTTGACGATGTCCGAGCAGTACAGCGTCGAACGGCTGTCGCGCGGATCGCTGGTGGTGAAACCGATCTGGTTGTTGATGACGATGTGCACCGTACCGCCGGTGTGATAGCCGCGCGTTTCGGCCAGCGCCAGCGTTTCCATCACGACACCCTGGCCGGCAAAGGCCGCGTCGCCGTGAACGATGATCGGCAGCACCTGCTTGCCGAGCGGATCGCCGCGACGGTCCATGCGGGCGCGCACCGAGCCTTCGACCACCGGGTTCACGATCTCGAGGTGCGACGGATTGAAGGCCAGGCTCAAATGCACCGGACCGCCAGGCGTGGTCACGTCCGAGCTGAAGCCCTGGTGGTATTTGACGTCGCCGCTGGTCAGTTCTTCAGGGGCGGTGTGGTCGAACTCCGCAAACAGGTCGGCCGGCATCTTGCCAAGCGAATTGACCAGCACGTTGAGGCGGCCACGGTGGGCCATGCCGATCACGATTTCCTGCACGCCCTGCACGCCGGCCTGGTTGATGAGTTCGTCCATCGACACGATGAAGCTTTCGCCGCCTTCCAGCGAAAAACGCTTTTGACCGACGTACTTGGTGTGCAAGAAACGTTCGAGGCCTTCGGCCGCTGTGAGGCGGTTCAACACATGCTTCTTTTGCTCGACCGTCAGCTGCGGGTTGGTGCGCGCGCTCTCGAGCTTTTGCTGCCACCAGCGCTTGTGGTTCTGGTCGGTCGTGTACATGTACTCGGCGCCGATGGTGCCGCAGTACGTTTCACGCAAGGCGTTGAGCAGGTCGCGCAAAGACATGGTGTCTTTGCCGAAAAATGTGTTGCTGGTGTTGAAAACCGTTTCGAGGTCGGCGTCGGCAAAGCCGTAGAACGACGGTTCGAGTTCTGGAATGGCCGGGCGCTCCGTGCGCTTGAGCGGATCGAGGTCGGCCCAGCGTGCGCCGACGTTGCGGTACGCCGCGATGAGCTGCTGCACCGCTGTGCGCTTGCGACCGAGTTCGGAGTCGGCACCGCTGGCCTGCACCACGCGGGTCGTGCCCTGCTTGGCGCGTTCGGCAAAAGCGTTGACGACCGGGAGGTGCGCCACGTCTTTGGCGTTGCTGCCATCGGCTGCTGGCACGTGCTGCAAGGCGTCGAAATACGAACGCCAGTTGTCGGGCACGCTGCCTGGATTAGAGAGGTAGTTTTCGTACATCTCTTCGACATAGGGCGCATTGCCGCCGAAGAGATAGGTGTTGCCTTGATAGGCTTGGTATGCCGAGGGCGTCGAAGAATCGCTCATGATCCGCTGACCTTCGCTTCCCTGAAGGAAGCACTAGCTGGTTAAGAAACCTTCCGCGACACGGCTTGACCGATTGGCGGATGCGACTGTGGCTGGGGAAGGGCCTGAGTACCTTCTCATTGTGCCACTTCAACAATATGACACCCGTTGCGGACAACACAACCCTTCAGGGGCCGACAAGTTGCCCGATCTTCTGCAGAGTGACCGGATCGTCGATGGTGGTCAGGTCGCCCGGGTCGCGCCCTTCGCACACCGCCTGTATTGCGCGCCGCAGTAGCTTGCCGCTGCGCGTCTTTGGCAAGCCCGTCACGAAGCGGACGCGTGCCGGTCGCGCCAGCGCACCAAGCTGGTCGGCCACGCGCTTCATGATCTCGCCTTCAAGCTTCAGCGCGACGTCGGCATCGGTCACCGCGTCCCCTGCTTTCGGCACGACGAAAGCCATGGCAACCTGGCCCTTGAGTGCATCGGCGACGCCCACCACCGCCACCTCGGCCACGTTGGCGTGCCCCGAAATGCTTTCTTCGATCTCGCGTGTACCGAGCCGATGCCCGGCCACGTTGATCACGTCGTCGGTGCGACCGAGGATAAAGAAGTAGCCGTCGGCATCCCGAATGCCCCAGTCGAAGGTCGAATAAACCAGCTTGCCCGGCACGCTCTTCCAGTACGTCTGCACGAAGCGCGCGTCGTCTTTCCAGATGGTCTGCATGAAGCCGGGCGGCGTCGGGCCTTCGATGACGACCACGCCCTTCTCGTTGGGCGCGGTGAGCTCTTCGCCGGTCGACTCGTGCAGGATCTTGACTTTGTAGCCATACATCGGCACGCCGGGGCTGCCGAACTTGCTCGGCTTGGCCTCGACGCCATTGGCGATCGTGATGATCGGCCAGCCCGATTCGGTCTGCCAGTAGTTGTCGATGATGGGCACGCCAAGGCCGTCGCTGATCCAGCGGGCCGTGGGCTCATCGAGCGGCTCGCCAGCCAGGAACAGCGCGCGCAGGCTGGAAAGGTCGTACTTTTTCAGCAGCGACGGGTCTTGCTTCTTGAGCACACGTACAGCGGTGGGCGCGCTGAACATCACCGTTACCTTGTACTTTTCCACCAGCCACCACCAGATGCCGCCGTCGGGCTGCTGGTCGATGCCCTGCGTGGGCAGGCCTTCGTACAGGATCGTCGCCATGCCGGCGATCAGCGGGCCGTAGACGATGTAGCTATGGCCGACGACCCAGCCGATGTCGCTGGTCGAGAAATACGTTTCGCCGGCACGGCCGTCGAAGATGTGCTTCATGCTGGCGGCCAGCGCCACGGCATAGCCGCCGGTGTCGCGCTGCACGCCCTTGGGTTTGCCGGTGGTGCCGCTGGTGTAGATGGTGTAGCTGATGTCGGTCGACGCCAGCCAGACGCACGGCACCACCGCATCTCGGCGCGAGGCCGCCATGTCGCTGTCCAGGTGATCACGCCCCGCGACAAGCTCCATCGGCGCCAAACCGCGGTCGGTCAGCAGCACGGCGGCCGGCTTGTACTTCGACAGGCGAATCGCTTCGTCGAGCAGTGGCTTGTACGGCACCACCTTGCTGCCACGCGAACCGGCGTCGGCGCTTATCACGACCTTCGGCTCGGCGTCCTCGATTCGCGTGGCCAGGGAACCACTTGCAAAGCCACCGAACACCACGCAATGGACGGCGCCGATGCGGGCGCAGGCCAGCATCGCAAATACCGCTTCCGGAATCATCGGCATGTAGATCAGGACGCGGTCGCCCTTGCCGGCGCCCAGCGCCATCAGGCTGGCGGCGGTGCGCTGCACTTCAGCGTGCAGCTGGTTGAAGCTGAAAGTCTTTTCGACGCCGGTTTCGGTAGAGACGAAGATCAATGCAGCCTGATCGCCACGCGTCGCCAGATGCCGATCGACCGCGTTGTGGCACAGGTTGGTCGTACCGCCGACGAACCAGTTGGCGAACGGTGGGTTGCTCGCATCGAGGATCTGCTTAGGCGGCGTCTGCCAGTCGATCAACTGGGCTTGCTCGGACCAGAAACCGTCAGGATCTTCGATGGAACGGGCGTGGAAATCCTCGTAGCGGCTCATCTGGTTTTGTCTCCTTCAAGTTCTGTATCGCAAGGCCGGCCTGGACAAAGCACTCGACTCGCGTTCCCGCAATCTGCAGAAATCGCCGGGACCTAGCGAATCAGTGCCTGCAAGTCGCGGAACGCAGGGTGCTCAGCCGTACGCAACCATTCGAATCCGACCATCTCCGTGGTGACGAGTTCTGCACCGGCACCGGCAAGGCGGTCGAACGCGGCATCGCGGTTGCGCTCGGTGCGCGAGCTGCAGGCATCGGTGACGACCCACACTTCGAACTCGTCTTCAAGCAAGTCGAGCGCTGTTTGCAGCAAGCAAACGTGCGCCTCACAACCGGCGATAACGATGGTGCCGCGCTCGTCGACCGGCGGTGCCGGCTTCTGCAGGTGTTTGGGCAGGCTGCGTGCGTTACCGCGTTGCGCCTGAGGTTGCGGCTCGGTCGGCCGCAACCAGTCGCCCAGCCCTTCTTCGACACCGCTGAAATGCATCTTGGCCAGTGTGCGCTGACACAGCGCGCGGATGTCGGGCAGGTTCTCGCCGAGCTTCGACGGGTTCTGCTCGGTGCCCCAAACGGGGACCTCGACCAATTGCGCCATCTTGCCGAGTCGAACGGCGTTCTTGGCGACCGCTTCCGACTCGAATATCGCCGGCATGAGTCGCGCCTGGTAATCGACCAGCACGAGTTGGGAACGCGAGGCATCGAGCAGCATGGTCGGATCTTGTTGGAAGTGAAGCTAAACCGTACCACCGATCTGATCGCGCCGGTCCGCCACCCCGCACCGGGCAACCAGTTGCGCCACATAGGTTCTGAACAGCAGTTCCGCCGACTGTCGAAACATCCGGATGCGCCCGGTGTGCTGCATCAGCAGCAGGCCGACGCCTTGCGCAAAAAGAGCGGTGTTCTCCCGCAGTGCGCGCTTTGCATCGAGCCCCATTGCCAGCAACGCGTCTTCACAGGGGCGAAGGGCGTCGTAGAGGCGGTCGTTTAACTCGTGATCGAGCTCGCTGGTGAGGCCGCGCGGGCGCATGCCGTGCACCAAGTAGAAGCCCAGGTCCAGATCACGCGGGTTTGCGGCATAGAAATCGAACCAGGCCAGCGCCTTGGACAACAGCGTCTTCTCGGGTTTCGCTTTGAACACGCGCGCATCGGCGACAGCCGCTTGCAGCCGCGTCAACGACTCGTCGAGCAATGCGGCATACACCGCCTCCTTGCTCTCGAAGTACGAGTAGATAGCCCCGGGGGTGTAGCCGGCGCGCTTGGCGATCTCGCGGATGCTGGCGCCTTCAATGCCCGCTTCGGAGAACACCGAACGCGCAGCATCGAGCACCAGTGCCCGGCGTGCATCGGTGAGTGTTTGCTGACGCTGGAGCTTGGCATGCAAGCTTCGAATATAGCGCCACCCTGCACACATCTCCATTTATTCGAGCAGTTGAACAAAAAATTGAACAGTGTTCAAATTCACGATCGAGAAAGTCTTTGAGCTTTCACAACCTTCAAGCAACTGGAGAGACCATGAATGCTGCCCTTCCCGTCGCCAACCTGATGTCCGGCGACGAATATCGCGACTCGTTGCGGCGCTACAAGCCCACCGTATTCGTCGACGGACGCCGCGTCGAGAGCGTGGCCGACGAAGTCGCATTCCAGCCCGGCATCAATGCCATCGCGCTCACTTACGACTACGCGTTGAAGCCGCAGTACGAGTTGCTGATGACGGCCATTCAGCACTCCAGCGGCAAGCGAGTAAATCGCCTGTCGCACATCAACACCGGCTCGGGTGACCTGCTCAACAAGCTCGAAGCCGTGCGGCTCGTCTGCCAGGAAACCGGCTGCGCGCAGCGCTACCTCACGCACGATGCGCTGAACGCGATTGGCCAAGTGTCGGCCCGCATCGACGACGCGCGCGGCACGACCGAGAACACCGCCCGATTTACCGAGTATCTGCACCGCATCCAGGACCAGGATTTGACGCTCGGCGTCGCGATGACCGACGCCAAAGGCGACCGCAGCAAGCGGCCTCACGAACAATCGAACATCGACAGTTACCTGCACATCGTCGAGCGCAATGCGCTGCGCAACGGCGTGCGCGGCATCGTGATCTCGGGCACCAAGGCCATCGTGACCGGCGCGCCCTACGTGCACGAACTGCTGGTCATGCCATGCCGCAACATGAGCCGCGAAGACGCGGATTTCGCGGTGTGCTGCGCCGTGCCGCTCGACGCACCGGGCTTGACCATCGTGGCACGCCCGGCCGGTCGGCCAGGCGAAAAGCTCGAGCATGGCGATGCGCTGTTCAGCCGCAAATTCGGCCAGAGCACCGGCGTGTGTATGTTCGACCGCGTCTTCGTGCCATGGGACAACGTGTTCTATGCCGGCGAGTGGGAGCACACCGGCCACCTGACCTACAGCTACGCCACCCACCACCGTCACAGCTGCATCGGCGCGCGCGCTGGCTTCGGCGATTTATTGATCGGCGCCGGCGCGCTGATGTGCGAGGCCAATGGCTTCGACCCCGGCAAGGAGACGCACCTGCGCGAGCAGATGGTCGAACTCATCACCATCACCGAAAGCTTTTTTGCCTGCGGCGTTGCGGCCAGCGTCTACGGCAAGGCCGACGAACACTGCGACATCTTCATGCCCGACCCGGTGTTCAGCAACATCGGCAAGCTGCTGCTGGCCACCAAGATCTACGACATGCACCGCATCGCGCACTACGTGAGCGGTGGACTGATCGTCACGCTGCCCGGACCTGACGAAGACCACAACCCGGAAACTGCGGCGCGCCTGTCGGAGGTGCTGCGCGCCAGTCCCGACGTGCCATACGAACAGCGCATCGAAACCGCACGCTTTATCGAAGACCTGACTGCCGGCTATCAAGGTGGTTGGTACAGCGTGATCAGCCTGCACGGCGGCGGCTCACCGGCCGCGATGAAGCAGGAGATCTATCGCAACTACCCCATCGGCTCCAAGGTCGAGCTGGTCGAGAGGTTGCTCGATCGCGGCGTAGCGCACGACCCGGACCGCGCCATCACGAAGAACCGGCAACCCGGCAAATGCTGCGACACCGGCTGCACGACGCCGGGACAAGCCGTCATGGTCGATCTGCCGGCACCGCGGTCAGTGCGGCTGCCGCCGACGACGCCGTCCCCGGTCTAGGCAGCAACCGATGCCATCTTTCGTCCACGGGCGCCGCGGTTCGAGGCTCGCGGCGTTGGCGGCGGCGGCAGCGCTGGCTTCCTTGCTGGCGTCAGGCTGCACCGGCCTGCGCCCGGCCAAGGCACCGATCGACACCTTCGTCGACAAGAGCACCTGCACGGCACGCGCCGACACCTTGCTGATCATGTTGCCCGGCGCCTATTCGCATCCCGACGAGTTCGTGCGTGAGAATTTCGTGAGCGCGGTGCGGGAGCGGCAGCTCGCTGTCGACATCGTGCGCGTCGATGCGCACCTGGGTTACTACAGCAAGGGCGCCGTCATCGAGCGCCTGCAGCAAGACGTGATCGCACCTGCGCGGGCGCGGGGCTACAAGGCGATATGGATCGTCGGCATTTCCATCGGAGGGCTGGGTGGGCTGATCTATGCCAACGCACATCCGGCCGACGTGACGGGGCTGGTCGTGTTGGCGCCCTACCTCGGCGATCGCGTGCAGAGCATGGATGTCGCCAACGCCGGCGGACTCGAGCGATGGCAAGGGCCGCTCACCGACCCCGTCGGCGACGACCGAGCCGGCGGCGAAAGAGCGCAGCGCGAGACGGCACTGTGGCAATGGCTGAAGGCTTACGCGCGCCGGCCGCTACCGGTCGATCACCCGCCGCTCTACCTGGGCTATGGCCTCGACGATCGGTTCGCCTTCAGCCATCGACTGCTCGCGGCCGCCTTGCCGCAGGAGCGCGTGTTCACCACTGCAGGCGGGCACGACTGGCCCGAATGGACGCGGCTCTGGCGCGCGGTGCTGCCGACGCTGCCGCTGCCGGGTTGCAATGGCTGAGGCCAACTAACTTTGCGCCGTCGGCCGGACAATGATCTCGCCGACATCGACAACGGAAGGCTGCTCTATCGCGAATGCGATGGCACGGGCAATTGCATCCGGCGGTATCCCCATCTTTTCCATCGTGGACTGCGTCTGGGCTTTCAGCTCCGGGCTCGTCATGGAATCCGCGAAGCCGGTGCGGGTCATGCCCGGCGAGATCACCGTTACCCGCAACGCAGTGCCCGCTTCTTGTCGCAAACCTTCCGAGATCGCTCGCACCGCGAACTTGGTGCCCGCATAGACCGCCATGCCTGGGACGATGCGGTGCGCTGCCGTGGACGCGACGTTGACGAAATGACCTGCCCCCTGCTTGCGAAAGGTGGGCAAGGCGGCCGCGATGCCATAGAGCACGCCCTTGATGTTGATGTCGATCATCGCGTCCCAGTCGTCGACGCGCGCCCTCACATCCAGTTCGCCGGCATTTTGGAAGGCTCGTTCTGGCTTTGGACCGAGGACGGCGAGCCGCCGTTGTATCTGAACACCGGCAATTTCTACCTCCTGACGCACGGCCAGCCCTACTGCACCGGCAGCGATCCGACACTCGTGCCCATCGATGGGCGCGAAGTGCTTGCCAATTGCATGGATGCGGATGGTATCGTTCGCTACGGCCAGCACGGCGACAAGGTGAGTGCCGCCGGTGGTCGCTTCGTCTTCGACGCCGATGCGGAGGACCTCTTGCTGAAGTTGCTGCCGCCACTCGTCCATGTGCCGGCCGGATCGGAAGGCGCTCCGTCGCTGCGGGCGCTGCTCGAACTCCTTCGCCTAGAAACCGAGGCCGTACGACCCGGCGGCGCGGTCGTCGCGACCAATCTTGCGAACATGGTGCTGATGCAGAGTCTTCGGTTGCGCATGGCGTCCGGGGCTCATCTGCCGGGCTGGCTGGGTGCGCTTGCGGATCCAAAGATCGGAGCAGCCCTGCACCTGCTGCATGCCGACATCGCGCACCGCTGGACCGTCGACGAGCTTGCATCCAGCGTCGCCATGTCTCGCACGACCTTCGCCGAGCGGTTCAAGGCGATGACGGGTGTTCCACCGCTTCGCTACCTGATCGAATGGCGAGTGGCCGTGGCCAGCGCGGCGCTGAAGTCGAACCACCGCAGCATTTCAGAGGTCGCCGAGATCGTCGGCTACGGCTCGGCGGCGGCCTTCAGCTCCGTATTCTTTAAAGTGACCGGACGACGGCCTGGGCAGTACCGGGTTGAGAGCGCAGTGGTTGAAAGGGACCCGTGACAGGGCCAGGTTCGCCGCGAGGTAGGCATTGCAGTCCGCCGTAGTTGCGGCCGGCGAGCGGGATGTCGATCTCGTCGCCTCCTTGCGGACCGTGCTCGCTTTCCCACAACACCGACCGTTCGAATTAGGCCAAAAAGTGGCAACGAAAGCATCCGCCATCCTTTGCAAATTGGTACGGCCGTAGCATGTCCCGATCAACCACCGACACAAGCAATTCACATTCTTTTGACTTACATCACGCGAAGCGCTTATGTCGGATAACTGACAAACTTTACAAATTCATATCACAAAATTAGAAAATATCTAATTAAAACAACAAGTTAGAATAGAAATCCCGAAACTGGATGAAATTGACATCGATGAGTGTCGTCAATATCCTACGTACCATGCGTTTATTTGTCTTACCTGCCATCCTCCTCATTGCTTTTGCGGCGCATGCCGCCCCACAACAGGAGCGCAGCGACGACATAGAACGAATGCTTTCGGATAAAGGCTTGATCAGCAAGCTCGATCATGTTCGCCAGACCGTCAGCGATCGCACCTCCGAACTGGTGGTCACCGCCGTCGGTTTCCTGGGCGTACCTTACCGCCGTGGCGGCAACACCGCCGAAACCGGCTTCGATTGCAGTGGCTTTGTCCGCGCCATGTACAACCAGACCATCGGCCTCGTGCTGCCGCGTCGCGCTGTCGAGCAGGCTGCAGCCACCGAGCCCATCGCACGCACCGATCTCAAGCCCGGAGACCTCGTGTTTTTCAACACCATGCGCAGGGCGTTCAGCCATGTCGGCATCTACGTCGGAGAAGGCAAGTTCATTCACTCGCCCAAGCCAGGCGCCCAGGTCCGTGTGGAAGACATGAGTGGCAGCTACTGGCAGAGCCGCTTCAATGGCGGACGCCGCGTGCAAGCAGTCCAGGGCGAAGAAGCCAAGGTCGGCGATTGAGCGCTGCCTGAGAGACCAGAGACCGCGGCCCTCGTCTGCAGGGCACGCATGAAAAAACCCGCCGTCGGCGGGTTTTTTGTTGGGCGCAACCTGCTCGACGAGTTCAGCGCTTGACCGGCGGCAAGTCGGTGCAGTGACCGTGGAGCGCCTCGGCGGCCAGGCCAATACTTTCACCCAGCGTCGGATGCGGGTGGATGGTCTTGCCGATATCGATCGCATCGGCACCCATCTCGATCGCCAGCGCAATCTCGCCGATCATGTCGCCTGCGTGTGTGCCGACGATGCCGCCGCCCAGGATCTGCTCAGTTTCTGCATCGAACAGCAACTTGGTAAAGCCTTCGTCGCGGCCGTTGGCAATAGCGCGGCCTGAAGCGCTCCACGGGAACAGCCCCTTCTTGATGTTGATGCCTTCCGCCTTGGCCTGGTCTTCGGTGAGGCCGACCCAAGCCACCTCGGGGTCGGTGTACGCCACGCTCGGGATCACGCGGGCATTGAAGGCCGCCGCGGCAAGTTGCTTGTCGCCCTTCTGCTCGCCCGCGATAACTTCTGCGGCCACGTGCGCCTCATGTACCGCTTTGTGCTCGAGCATCGGCTGGCCGACGATGTCGCCGACCGCAAAGATGTGCGAGATGTTGGTCCGCATCTGGATGTCGACAGGAATGAAGCCGCGGTCGGTCACGGTGACACCGGCCTTCTCGGCACCGATCTTCTTGCCGTTGGGGGTGCGACCGACGGCCTGCAACACCAGGTCGTACAACTGCGGCTCTTTCGGTGCAGCCTCGCCTTCGAAGGTGACCTTGATGCCGTCCTTGGTCGCTTCAGCGCCGACGGTCTTGGTCTTCAGCATGATGTTGTCGAAGCGTGGCGCGTTCATCTTTTGCCAGACCTTGACAAGGTCGCGGTCAGCGCCTTGCATCAGGCCGTCAAGCATTTCGACCACGTCGAGTCGGGCGCCGAGCGACGAATACACCGATCCCATTTCGAGCCCGATGATTCCGCCGCCCAGGATGAGCATGCGCTTGGGATCGATGCCCAACTCCAGCGCGCCGGTCGAGTCGACCACGCGTGGGTCTTTGGGCATGAACGGCAGGTGCACGGCCTGCGAGCCAGCCGCAATCACGCAGTTGCGGAACTTGACGATCTGCGCCTTGCCGGTCGTGGCCTGGCCGTCACCGCTGGTCTCTTGCACCTTCACGTGGAACGCGTCGATGAACTCGCCGACACCGCGCACGGTGGTGACCTTGCGCATCTTCGCCATCGCGGTAAGCCCACCAGTGAGCTTGCTCACCACCTTGTTCTTGCGTGCGAGCAGCTTGGTACGGTCGATAACGGGTTCGCTGAAGGTCACGCCCATGTCGGCGAAGTGCTTGACCTCGTCCATCACCGCAGCAACGTGCAGCAGCGCCTTCGACGGAATGCAGCCGACATTCAGGCAGACACCGCCCAAGGTCGCGTACCGCTCGACCAAGATGACCTTGAGTCCAAGATCCGCCGCGCGGAATGCCGCCGAGTATCCACCGGGACCGGCACCCAGCACGAGCAGATCGCATTCGTGATCCACGGTGCCGGCATACGTACTCGCGAGCGCCGCCTTGCTCCCGCCCCCCACGGGGGAGGGTTGGGGTG
>NZ_JASJXG010000062.1:0-25175 GCF_035018765.1 Variovorax sp. RTB1 | reverse complement strand
CGCAACTCCTTTGCCCTGCTGAGAGCCTCGGCTTGCCCTGGCACATCGCCACCGGGCGGAAAACCGACCGGCGGCGGCCGCGAGGATGACGCAGGTGATTCATCATTCGCACTCATATTAGGATTGTCTCGCATCTTACAGCTGCCGCGAAGCATATAATTAGCAAGCACCTGTCTTGCCTCGTGAATTGACTGCTCCTTCGCACTATCCAGGTCCATCCGTCCTGCCGTGGCCTCGGAGACGACCAGTCTGTCGTTTGAAAATGCGTCGGTTTCGTCAGCCCTTCCTCCGGCAGGTGCTCATCGAATGTCACGCCGGTACGCGCTGATCCCACTGCGCGTGCTGCAGCCACTGCGGGGGCAGCAGCAACAGCCGTGCGAAACGCCGCTGATCGGGGTGTAAACGACATCGGATCTAGTATGGTCTGCTTTGGTAGGCGTTATCGAACCAGAAAAGCGACGATAACCGAATCCTCTGCTCGCACCGCGGATATTTAACCGGCGCACCCACAGTTGACTGCGCTGCACGGTGTCACCGTCTCGCCCATGGACGACCAGCCCCTTTGTATCGATTATTGTTTCATGGTGAAACAATAATCGATACAAAGTCCTCGCTCGCATCAGTTCGCTGAAGCCCGAGCGCCGTCCGTTTGAAGTCCATCGACCGCTGTGCCATTCCTCGTAGCTGGCGCTTTGTATCGCATATTGTTTCGTGGCGAAACAATACATGGAACAAAGAGCTGGCCGCGGACCCTGGTCGAACGCACGCAGCGCTTTCTGCACGACGACCTTGGAAGCGCAGTTGAGAGGTCTTTGTATCGCTTATTGTTTCACCGAGAAACAATAAGCGATACAAAGACCTGCCGAGCGACGCTGTGCCTTCCGAGGCACGCCTCAGGTCGTTTTCCCCGTTTTGTTCCTGCTGACCATCGAATGGACGCCATCCGCTGTGCTCGCCGTGTTTCCACATCGCCTTCCACCTGACCACAGGCCAGGGCCAGCCGAGTTGTTCCGACCGCCTCCTGTGCGAACAGGACAACCATTCTTGCTTTCGAGGCCGTTCGCCCTTTGAAGGGCCAGTTCCCTTATAGATCGGTTCTCTTGAGACCACCTATCGTCATGGAACTGTGTGGTCGGACCGATCGGGCGGCTGTCGTCGGCCAGGGGTGCTTTTTCTATAGACAAAGAAAATAAGGAGTAATCGATGGCGGGCGGACCTCGGTTGCGCTGTCCGGGCAACTGCGGGTGCGACCTCCTTGGCGGTCCAGACCGAACAGCCTTCCATCTCGATCATTGCTCCGAGGTGAAACCGGCGGCGGAACAATGCGGTTGCCGCGGCGTGGCTGACATACCAAATGAATGTTGGCCGATCACACCTTTTGGGCCGCTCGTCCCTTGAAGCGCAAGTTCCTTTCCAAATCGGTTCTTCTGAGACCATATCGGGTCACGGAACAGAGGGATCGGAGAGAACGGGCGCTTGGCGACGGCCAGGGTTCCTTTTTCTATAGACAAAGAAAATAAGGAGCAATCGGCGGGGGCGTACCTTCGTTCTTTCGTTGGCGCTATCTGCGCTTGTGCAGCAGTGACGCCCTTGGCGGTGCAGACCGAGAGGGCCTCCATATCGATCAATGTACCGTGGTCAGCCAGGTTGCGGAACAATCCGATTGCCCGGCCTGGCCGGCGCACCAAGTGCAGGTTGACCGCTCACAGCTTTCGGGCCGCCCGCCCTGCGAAGAGTCAGTTCTCCGCTAAATCGGTTCTCTTGAGACCACCTATCGTCACGGAACTGCGTGGTCGGGCAGATCGGGCGGCTGTCGTCGGCCAGGGGTGCTTTTTCTATAGACAAAGAAAATAAGGAGCAATCGGTGGCGGGCGGACCTGGTTTGCGCTGTCCGGGCAGCTACGGGTGCGACCTCCTTGGCCGCCCAGACCAATCAGCCTTCCATCTCGATCATTGCTCCGTGGTGAGCATTGCTGCGTGGCGATGCGCTTGCCGCGACTTGGCTTGCGTACCGGATGCTCGTCAGCCGCCTAAACTTTTGGGGCCGCTCGCCCCTCGAAGCGCAAGTTCCTTCCCAGATCTGTTCTTCTGAGACCATGTTTGCTCACGGAACAGATGGATCGCAGAGAACGGGCGCTTGTCGACGGCCAGGGATCCTTTTTCTATAGACAAAGAAAATAAGGAGCAATCGATGTCTGGCGTTCCTCCGTTTGCGCTATCCGCGCTTGTGCAGGCGTGACGTTTTTGGCGGTGCAGACCGAGCGGGCCTCCGTATCGGGGGGATTTCGTTTGCCCGGATCAGCAACCGAGTGACCTCGGGGCCTAGTTCCGGCAGCTCGCGATAGATCCTTGACCGCTCTGGCGTTCAGCGCTTTGTATCGACTATTGTTTCTCGGTGGAACAATAAGCGGAACAATGCTTATAAAGTGAGGAGTGTCGTTTTCCTCCGGCTGACGCTTCGGCGCCGCTATTGACGGGATTGTGCGGCGACAACCAGGAGATCCTTGTCGCTCGGCTTGTCCCAGCCGCTGCCGTAGGCACCAGTCGCGTAAAAGCTCACCATCTCATGACGGACCATGGGGTGTGACCACCCCTTGCCAGACAAGCGTTGGATTAACGCAGGGTGGGCGTTTCGCTGTACGAGCGATTCCCGAAGGTCACGAACCAATTCCGCTTGTCGCTCACTCGCCAAGCCTGATATTTCTGTGATTAACATCTCGATGCGTTCGGCTAGCCATTTCTTTTCCCACTGTGCGAGGCGTTCGCTAGAAGGACCAGTCGTGAGTTCAGCGAGTTTGGCAGCATCTATCTTTTTGACGACTTCTACTTGTGCTGCGGCATGCCCCGGCAACACACTCTTCAAATAACGTAGCGGATCTCGAAGTGGCTCAGGAAACGCGCTGGTTGCACGCTTTTGGACGGCCTCGAGACCCGTCGCAACCGCGGCGTCTCCGAATTCGTCGATCAGGCGTTCGATGCGGACGTGGTCGATGCCCAATCGCGCGGCACTCGCCAATACGCCGACGTCTACAGGCTCAGAAGCCGAGCGCTGCTGAAGCGCCAGCACCCGCTGCGGCTTCTTGCGCACGGTGAACTGCAAATCGGAAACGAAGCGTCCCGATTTGAACTCCAGCATTTCGATGTCGATGTCCGCCAGCGCATTGATTTCGGCCAGTGCTGGACGCAGCGTATCGCGCTTAAAGATGCGGTACTCCAGCCGTTGCAACCGCTCATCATCCGGTCGCCCAAGCAATACCGGTCGCCACCAGGACCATGCTTTTCGGGCTGTCTGGCCGACTCCCAGATATCGGGAACAGATTTCATAAAGGGCGACGGACGGATGCGAGCCAAGCTGAGAAATGACTTCGAGCGACAGCTTTGCAAAGATCTCCGGGTCCAGAAGTTCGTGTCGCATGTTGACCGCGTAGGACCACTCGACCCAAATCTGACCACGCTCCTTCACGAGCTTGGCGTGTGACAACATGCCGCAAACATCCCAGGTTTGCCACTCCCCCGCGGTGGGAGACTGCCACTCGACCAAAGTGGCGACCATCGAACGCAGGTGAGACTTGATGATCGTCATATCTCCCGAGTTGTAGTCCAGCCCTTTCACAATGTCGGTCAACGCAGCTCGAAACGTTTCACGCTCGAGCCCCTGATCCTGTGCAATGTGAAGCAACACATTCCAGGTGCGTCGTCCCAACGCAGTTATTTTGTTGTTCTGCGGTACGAGAGCAAGCGAGAAGACCGGCTTTAGCAGCAGCGCTGCGCTGCGTGCAGCGGTTGAAACCAAAGGCAGTGCATGGGAAGACATGCGCACAATGTAGCCGAGTGAGCCCTGACGTGAAACACCAATTCACTCGCCACAGCGCACCGTCCAACCTTCAATCACTGTAAAAGCTCCGCTTCAACGCAGCTTTCTGTGGCTCGCGATGAGCTGCACTCACTGGGAAAGCTCCACTTGATGGCCGACGCAGAGGTAAAAACCTGGTGCGGTCCGGCTAAACAGGCCTGTGGATGGCCAACTGGAGGATCTCCGCTTCCCCACTGGTGGAACGCCACATATCACTGTGTCCACTCCGGCGGGCACCGCAAAAGCTCCACTTTCAACCGAACTTGCTCCAAAAAGCCATCTAAGTCGTTGATTTCCTTGAGGAATAGCGCCTTAAAGGAGTAAAGGAATTTAAGGAAACAGACTTCTATAAATACCAGAGCCTTCAGCGTTGGAGCTTTTTCAGTGCTCTTCGCAAAGGCTTTGGACGGAACCGCGACCGTTTGCTCTGAATTCGTCCAGCACGCACAATCAGCGCCACAGACACTAACTGGACCACCTATGGAAATTCGACCGCAGATTACATTGGCTGGTGTTCACCAGCAAGCCGAAGAAGCGGCGGACATGTTGGCCAGCATTCGGTCGGCGATGCTTGCCCCGATGGTCCGCAAGCTGGCGCCGTCGTTTAGTGCCGATCAAGTAGCAACCCTATGCGAGGCATCTTCTCGCGGCTCGTTTGCGCACCGCATCGCCAGCCGAAAGGATATGCCGTCAGGGACGTTGGTATCTAACGGCCGCAAACGTGTTTTTGATCTGGCGGAAACCCGGCAATGGGTTCGTGATTACCGAAAGGACATCCTGCGCCCGGAGGGAGCAGAAGCGATCACCATATCGATAGCAAATTTCAAGGGTGGTACGACCAAGACTACGACGGCCATGACCTTAGCGCAGGGCCTGTCGCTGATGGGTCATAAGGTGCTGGTGATAGACACCGATCCGCAAGCTTCCCTTACGACTCTGTTTGGAATCCTTCCGGATGTCGAAATCAAACAGTCGGACACCCTCATGGCACTCGCCGACGGATCGTTGACGAGTGTTCGCTCCCTTATCCGCAACACCTACTGGGATGGCCTCGATTTGGTTCCATCGGCCTCCTCTCTCTTTGATGCAGAGTTTATGCTCCCCAATCGTCAAAGTAGGGAAGGGACAAAGGGCTTCGAGTTCTATCGGGTCCTTGACCTCGGCATTGACGATGTAAGGGCGGACTACGATGTCATCATCATTGACAGTCCCCCTGCCCTGTCCTATTTGACGCTCAATGCACTTATGGCAGCTAACGGCATCATCATGCCGTTGCCGCCGGAAACGCTTGACTTTGCTTCGTCCACTCAGTTCTGGTCGCTATTCTCAGATGTTACTGAATCTATGTTGGAGGCTCGAGGCCGGACCAAGAGCTACGACTTCATCAACATTTTGCTATCGCGTGTACCGCCAAAAGCTGGTCGAGGCGCTTCGACGACCGCGGATGCTGTTCGCGAGTGGATTACCGCTACGTACAAGGAAAAGGTCCTCCCCTTAGAAATTCCTAGAACGTCGGTTGCGTCGCAAAAGTCGTCTGGCTTCGGTACGGTGTATGACAGTGAGCCGGGCGACGCCAAGGATAAGACGTACAAGCGCGCAAGAGATGCCTATGACTTGTTCGTTCAGCACATTGAGGTCTCAATCCGCAACGCGTGGTCGCGTCAACTGCAGACTTCCGGAGAGGGGGGGTTGTACGGTACAACCCCTGCACCTCAAGAGATATGAGCTCCGATACCTTCGTCCGCCGGCTGACTCGGTCTAGGGGGTTGTACGGTACAACACTCTCGTCTTGCCAGGTTCACCGGCAAATTCACAGTTCAGTTGCGGCCAATGAAATATCACCCCAGGGAGTCAGTTGAATGGCAAACAAAGACTTGATTCGGCGCGCCCTGAGCGTGACAGCGAATCTACCTTCAGTGCGAGCGGTCGCTTCGACCTCTGAGTTTGCATCACGCCCTGACCAAAAGCCCGATAGTGAAAACTCAGTTTCCAGTGACGCTCGTATCAACGCGGCGTCGCCTAAGACGGGCCCCGGATCTATGCTGACCTTTATGGCGGAACAGTCCGAAGTGCATAAAGAAGTAATTCAGTTGCGAGAAAGCTTCCGTTCCTTCGAAGGCGCGGACATAACTCGGCTGATTGACCCGGCAAAGATTCTGCCCTCGAAGTGGGCCAATCGCGACAAGTCACATTTCGAGACCGTTGCCTTTGCCCGTCTTCGAGATGAAATCGCAAAAGCTGGCGGGAATGTGCAACCGATTAAGGTGCGCCCTCTGCCAGGTAGCCCCGGGGGTGCAGCGCAGTGGGAAATCATCTTTGGCCATCGTCGACATCGCGCGTGTCTCGAACTCGGCCTGCCGGTCTTGTCGATGATTCAACAGGATATGGGCGACGCTGATTTGTTCGTTCAAATGGAGCGCGAAAACCGCGAGCGAGAAGACCTATCGGCCTGGGAGCAAGGCGTTATGTACCAGCGTGCCTTGGAGTTGGGTCTATTTCCGTCGGCCAAACAAATGGCTGCAGCGATCGACCGTGACGTGGGCAATATCAGCCGCGCCCTGGCCTTGGCGAAGCTACCTGAAGACGTAGTGCGTGCTTTCGGGTCTCCGTTAAATCTACAGTTTCGATGGGCATCTCCGCTGCGCGACGCCCATCAAAGGGACCCGGAACGCTTGCTTGAGATGTCGCGCGAATTGACAATGCGAGAGGTTAGGTTGGCGCCTGCCGCAGTATTTGCAATGTTGACCGAAGCGCCAGACGCCGCACCCAAAGCTCAGAAGAAAGATGTTGAGTGGAAAGATGCCAGCGGCCAACTTGTTGCACGTCTTGCCTTCGACCGGAAGGGCCGCGGCCTACTTAGCTTCGAATCTCCGATGGATTTAGCGCAGCGCGAGAAGCTCCTCAAATTGTTAGACGACCTGCTGAGCCCCAAGGCATGAACGGTCTTTTGAGGCGATGCGAGGCAAGGCGAGGCAAGGCAAGGCAGTAGCGGTTCGTTGTCCTGTCACCTCGTGAGAATGAAAGGTTTGCCACAAAGAACCACCTGGCCCTTGGCCGCTAGGCGAAACCAGCAATGGTTGCTCAAGAGCAAGTCGACCTCAGCAGCGATCGGACAATGCGCTGCGCCCTGCCCCGCTCCCGATCCGACATTGCCCGCTCCATCGGCCGCCAAGCTTTAGACCATCTCCGCCCGCCGCGCGGCCCAGTCCAGCCCGCAGGCGGCGCTGCGAGAAATTCCAGCCATGCCTCGAGGTCCTCGGGCCCTAGTTCCCGAAGAGCGCGCTCGCGCACAAGCGTCGCCCACAGCAAAAGCCGTTCAGCACATTGCCGATATGCCCGCTGGGTCGGCGCTGCGCGTTGGCTATTGATCCATTCATCCACCTGCTCGAGGAGGGCGGCACCACCGTACTTCTCGGGAAGCAAGAGCTTCTCCAAAGGGACCAGTCCGGTGGCGGGCAGAACGACCCCATCGCGATCGTTCTCGCAGAGTTCGCTGGGTGCCGCCAGCACATGAGGGCCAAGGCGAAGGCCGAGCGCCACTTCGTTGGCCCGGAACCAGGCCACTACCTTCGCTGCCTTGCTGACCCCAACGCCTTGGATCTTGCGGAACCAGTGAAAGCCACGCGCGTCGATGTGCAGGTAGAGCTGCTGCACAGTTGCGATCTGGAATCGGGCCAACTTTTCGACCAGTGCCGGCGGCAGCCAGAAGGCGAGGGCGTCTTCCGGCGCGGGATCTTGCACGACGCGATGCTCGAGCCATCGAAGGGCCTCGAGCTGATGCGACACCAGGCGCCCACGTCGTGATTGTTTCGCGTGTTCCGCGCGGCCAACGTCTGCCGGGCCGAATGCCTCAGCAAATGCTTCGGCTTGCTCCTGCTCACTGAAGTCCTCGAGCCCTCGCTCGCGGGCGAATTCATCAAGAGAGGGCAGGGCAGGGGAGTCGGCAACCTGGCGTGGATCGATCAGCACAAGGCGAGCGGTGCCGGGCCGGCCCTCGCGCCTGGCTGCAGCGGCGAATGCGTCGCGGATGAGCCCTACATCCCTTCGGATATTCCGGCTATCTGCGCGGTCACCGGGCCCAGCCATGTGGCGCTCCCAGCTCGCTCGTTCGTCCAGGCCCTGCGCCACGGCCCGCATGAACGCGAAATGCTCCCGCGTGAGCTCACGCGGGGGATTGGGGGGCTTGGCAGGGCGTTTCATGGCTTATCCGGCGTTATCATGATAGCGAAAAAGCGACGTCATATGGGGGGGATAGGAGTGCATCGAACCTAAGTCGTTGTCACCACACACTTATTTGCCAACCGCGGTCATGGCAGGCCGCGCGACGAGTAGGCAAAGACGATCCAAAGGGCGAGGAAGCGGAAGGCACGGACGGTGCGGTCGCATGGCGCGCACTTCCGGCATGTTTGGGCCGCCCCGGTCGTGTGCGTGTACTTATTAGTAAGGCGAACCAGTCTCCCTAAGGAGATAGCTGATTTGTGGCCGTGGCTTATCGCGGACGAACGCCGTCGCATGGGTTGGATGTGTTGTGGTCGCAGCTCGTCACGGAAAAATCGGGAAGCAAGAAAAGCTGAGGAGACGGATCACATCGATGGCCCTTCGATCGCACCATCACCGTCGACGGGCGGGCCACCGCCTGTGACCGGGGCGTCCGGACTCGTACCTTGGGCTTGCCGGCTGAATTCGCTGAGCGCCTGGAAGTTCACCTGATTCTCGGTCGCTGCCATGCGCGGTGCGTACCTGCCGCTGCGGCCGAATGCGTATGCAGCCCCCGCATAGTTCTTGCGAAGGATGCGACCGTTGTTGCCGGCGTAATGCCCCATCGTTTGCGCAGCCTCCGACACGCTGGTCACTGCGCGAAGGTTTGCCGCTGCCGTCGAGCGGGCGTCGTACAGCGAGTAAAGGCGCCCGTCGGGGAATGCGAGCAACGAGGCCACGCGCATCGAGCGCCGGCAGTTGTCGTAGTAGCGCTCAAAAGTGTGCTCAGGCCCCTGATCACAGTAGATGCCGATCTGTGCCATGTGCGACTGGACGTCTCCGCGCCAACCTGGCGCGACCACGATGTCGCGCCAGGCCAGCTCGCCATTGCGCAGCTCCCAGGCGCGCAGCCGTATCAATGATTCGATCGTCTGGGCATCGGTTGCGCCGGCGATGGCGCGTTCGTAGAAAGCCGAACGCTCGACCGAGCGTTCAACGGCGCGCGGGGTCCGGTCTTCTTCCAGAAGCTCGCGCCGCTGTCGGAACTCGCGCATCGCATCGTCATCACCTTCGGCCTCAGCCATGGCTTCGAGCGAGGCACCCGCCTCTGTCAGAAGTCGCCGCGGCACGCGAAGCCAGTCCTTGACGAAGGGGACGTGCTTTTTGAGCTTCAGGTTCGGCAGCCGAAGGATCCCGACGTCGCGTTCAAGCCAGTGTGCGTCCTCCCATTCGCCGGGTCTGGCGCCGCTCGCGATCCCCGCGTTGAGCCAGGCGATGGTCTTCGTGCCCCACCTTTCCTGGGTCTGCCTGCCGGACATCAGCGCGTGAAGGAGGCTCGACAGATCGGTCTCGGGAATGAACCGGCCTTTGGCGCGGACCTTGCGCAGTGAGATTGCGGCAGGCGCCTTTGTTGGCCTGAAGGCGTGAAGCAGTGCAATCGCGCGGTCGACTTCGGGACCAGGCCGGATGACATCCGGATTGGCGCAGGCCCAGAGCAAAGCGGCTCGGTAAGTCCGCTTGGTTGGATCGCTGCGTATGCCGGAGGCAAGCATCATCTCGGCGGCCTGACCAACGGCCAGATAGGCAATGTCCTCAGGGCTCGCCTCATAGTGGGGATCGGCGTTCCAGCGTCGACCGGCTTCGGTGGCCACTGTCACCACGCACCGGTAATAGAAAGCGGCCGTCCTCTCGCTGACGGGTGCGAGGCTTTTCTTCTTCCATTCGCTCAAGGTCTGGGCCGCCGTCGAAGGTGCGGCGTCAACAAGGCGTTGAACAACTGCGTCATCTCCAAGCCCATCAGCCGATTCGAATGCGTGCGAGTCGGGTCTCGGCATGGCGAACATCAAGTCGGCCAGGTTTTCCGGATCCATCGTCGGCTCTTCTTCGAAGCCCAGTTCTTCGCCGTCCATGTCTGGAACGGGGAGGAGCTCGACCGGAATGGCGCCGGCTCTGCGGTTGGCTTCGGCCATCGGGTAGGCGGCGATGGCGGCAAGCAGCGGATCGGAATGGACAGAGTGAAGGCGGGCTGATGGGTCCTGGACGTGATCCGGATCGTGATCGTGATCAGCGTCCTGAACGTGGGCGGGCAGGGACTCGATCCCGAAAAGCGGATCGGGTGAACCAAGGTGTGGTTCGGCAATGACTGGCGGCGACAGCTGGTCGGGCAAAGGCTCGATCGGTTGCGGCGGGATCTGGCCGGGAGCTTCGTTGAAGGTGTTCATGGTGTTGGAAGTCATGGGCTAAGGGGTCAGGGGGGTACGTGAAAAGGGCGCAACGAGCGGGTTCGTTTCGAGCGTTCGACCAGGCCGGTAAGTGGCGCAAGGTAGGTGCACCAGACCTGCATGGGCTCTGAGTGCCAGCCGAATCGGGCGGGGGACGGAGCATGGACAGTGCATCGACCGTGGTTCGATTTCGGGCATGGACCTCGAATCCAGCGCGTTTCCACCCAAAAGAGATATAACTGTTTCAAAACGGCATGTTGGCTTATGACCCAGTCCGCGTTGAATTGATAGTCAACCGCATTGGACGCGGCTGCGATGCGATTTATGGTGGCTCGCGCTGTCGTTTGACCCACAGCGTGCAGGCTGAAAAGTGCCTCGAGTGCTCCGTTACCCCCAACTGCTCCATAGCAGTGCTTATGAAGCATTTGAGTTACCCCGAACTGCTCCATAGCACGGCTTATGGAGCAGTTAGAGTTACCCCTAACTGCTCCATAGCATTGCTTATGAAGCATTGAGTTACCCCAATTGCTCCATAGCACTGCTATGGAGCAATTTGAGTCAGCGAAGTGAAGCACTAAGGCATCGGAGGCGGTCGCCAGCCGTCGACGTGCCGACGAGATCTGCAGACCCGTCGTGGCGTCTCCAATCGCTGAAATCGGCGTCAATCTGAGATCAGCGCTGCTCCTGAACACCGCACTGAACGGATCCGATCGACTGCCTTGATCGAGCGAGCCGAGTCGGAGCGCAGGGCTCGAACCTGACGATGGCCCAGACACGCGCGCGAAGTCATTCGGGGTTTCCAGCTCGAACACGCACTGCGTCGGGCAAGTTACTGGACCATAACGGGCACTCAAACTGCTCCATAGCACTGCTATGAAGCAGTTTGAGTAATCCAGTCCTCGGCGCGACATCGGCTGACTGAACACCGTTAGTGATCTATATCGGGCATCCAAACTGATCCATAGCACTGCTATGGATCAGTTTGGATGCCGCAAATGGCGCACTATTCACTAATCCCCAGTGAGCAGGTTCACGTTGACCGCGCGTGAGGGTCCATCGTTCCGACGAGGGGGCGGCCGCGGCGCCTGCTCGGCTCCGGTCGCAATGTCCGTAGCAGCAGCGTTCGCCTGTGGAACGAGTGCGACGTTGGACGCTGGTGGCGAGGCGGGCATCGCCAGCTCAGCACTCTCTGCCGCCTGATGCGCTACGAGTTCGTGCGTTCGTTCGCGCGCTGTGTCGGCCGGGACTCGTGCGGCAATAGCTTGCGGCACTGCCAAGACTCTTGTCACGACCGCGCGCGGAACCCCCGAACTCAGTCGTCCTTGCTCCACCATCACACCCAGGTCCGCCAGGCGGCGGATGGTGGCGGCCGCCGCGCGGGGCGAGCGCTCGATGACTTCGTCGATGCGCGCGTAGAGCGCAGGACTCTCGGCGCGGTGGATGCGGATCCGGACGTCTATGTAGTGGTCTGTTCGCATGTGCGCCCCTTCAAGCTGGAACGGTCTCGAGCGCAGCGATCTGCTCGGCGATCAGCTGCAGACCCTCGACGTTGCTGAAGACCGAGTGCGGCGGCGTGAAGATGGGCATGTCGGGCATATGCTTTCTGATCGCTTCGGCGTAGAGGGCAGGGTGACCGCCCACCATCAGCACCAGATCGATCACGTCCTTGGAGCCTTTCAGGCCGCTCATGAGAATGGCAACCGGACTGTCGACAGCCCGCACGATGGCTCGCTTCAAGCCGTCCTCGGCCAGGTCGACGACCTTGCCGTCGAGCTTGAAGGCGCTGCCAGTGCGCAGCGAGTCGTTCAGGCGCTGAAGATTCGCCGGCGCGATGCGGCGCTTGAGCGTCACTTCCAGGTGTTCCTTGGCCGTGTTCAGGATGCGGTGGCGACCAGCATCGCCCGCGGCGCCGGAGACGTCCGCGTTGGCCGCGCCGTGGTTGACCAGAAGCCAGTCGAGGGTGAACTCACCCGGATCGACACACAGCACAGTGAGTTCAAGGAGGTCGTCCCAGCTCTTGAGCGGTACCAGACCGGACTGGGGGTGCGCACGGATCACATCGTTGATGGCATCGATGTGGCGATCCACGCCGTAAAAGCCGCCCAGCGGCTGTGGACGCACGACCACGCGGTCGATCTGGACCGAATGCGTGCCGTCCAGATCGATCTTGCCCGTGTAGGCCTGCTTCAAAGCCGCGGGCTTGGCGGGATCCTGGAAGTGGCTGACTGGCAGGCCCAGGACCAGCACGTCGATGTGGTCCTCTTGCATGAAGGAGAGGGCGCCACGCATCAGCGCGTGGTAAATCGGGCTGTTGTAGTAGTCATCGGAGAGATCCCGGCCGAAGTCTCCCTGGGAGGCGATGCGCTGGACGATGTCCGGGCCCACCACGTAGCTCTCGCCCTTGTAGCTGACCATCTTCACGTTCGCCGACGTCTTGCTCTCGACCTCGAAGCGCCGGCGGTCGACGCCCAGGGCGATCGAGGGGAAAAGGTCGTACTCGACGGCGTAGCTGCCATCGGGCAGCAGCGTTCGCCGCGTGTATTTGGTCAGGCCGTAGCCCAGGTCGATGGCAGCCGTGACCGGCTTTGACTGTGGCTCGACGGAGCCGGATCGGGTGTTCATGAGCTTCATTCTTTAAGTTGGTCCGCGACAGTATCTCTAGGCGAACCAATAATAGACCCCGAAAGCTCCCGCCGTCAATGACAAGGCGATGGTGGATGGACCGACCATGCGCATCCCAAGCATCGACCATACGAATGCGGCTAATGCCTGTGTGTGCGCCGGTGCCGGCCTTCGCCCCATGCACGAACGGCATTGGTCGATGGACCGACTGTGCAGCGACTGTGTATCGACCATGCATCGTCGGTCAATGCTGGTGTGCGAGACGGTGCTGGCCGTCGCCAATGCTTGAACGGCAATGGTCGATGGACCGACCATGCACAGCCCGCGCAACGACCAGGCGAATGCAGCCAATGCTGTTTGTGCTCAGATGCCGGCCTTCGCCCAATGCCTGAACGGCGATGGTTGATAGATCGACCGCGCATCACCCATGCAGCGACCATGCTTCCATGGCGATTGGTCGGTGCGGGATGTGGCTTGCTGTACGCGGGAGATCGACCGGCAATGGTTGATGGACCGACCATGCATAGACCGTGCATCGACCATGCGTCTACGGCGATTGGTCGTAGCGAAACGATACCTACCTTCGCCCGATGCTTGAGCGGCGATGGTTGATAAACCGACCATGCACAGTTTGTGCATCGACCATGCGAATGCAGCCAGTGCTTCTCTGTGCTCCGATGCCGGCCTTCGTCTCATGCTTGAACGGCGATGGTCGAAAGACCGACAGTGCATCGCCCATGCAGCGACCATGCGTCTACGGCAGATGGCCTGTGCGCCCTGCGCCCGATGTTTGAATGTCAGTGGTGGATAAACCGACCATGCACAGTTTGTGCATCGACCATGCGAATGCAGCCAGTGCTTCTGTGTGCTCCGATGCCGGCCTTCGTCTCATGCTTGAACGGCAATGGTCGAAAGACCGACAGTGCATCGCCCATGCAGCGACCATGCCTGCACGGCGATTGGTCGGTGCGGGACGCGGCATGCTGTACGCGGCAGATCGAGCGGCGATGGTTGATGGACCGACCTTACAAAGCCCGTGCATCGACCATCCGAATGCGGCCAATGCTTGGTCGTGGTCCGGTTCTGGCCTACGCCTGTTGCTTGAACGGCGATGGTTGATGGACCGACCATGCACAGCCTGTATATCGACCATGCGTCTACGGCAGATGGCCTGTGTGCGCCCCGGTGCTGGCCTACGCCCGATGCTTGCATGGCAATGGTCGACAGATCGACGGTGCATCGACCATGCATCCACCATGCATCGCCCGTGCAGCCGCCTGGGCGCGCGGTCGGCGCTCAGCAGAGGTCAGGCCGAACCTGGACAGACCAAGGTCAACGGGTCCGCCGACAGCTCTGACATCGCCATGCGCGCAGAGCTCGATTCGTCTGGAGCTGCCGATGGCGACGCGCGGTGCCCGGAGCCTCGCAAATCCGAGCCGTTTCGTGCACATGAACCTATACTGCCGCCGAAGGTGGATACCTCCGCAACAGTATGACTGAACAGAATGATTAATTCCAAGGGCGACCACTATTGCTACCTGAACCGGGCACCCAACGGTCAGGCGCCAGCGTTCGAGTCCAGGTTGGTTCAGCTTCTTCGGCAGCAAGGCCAGGCCAAGGCGCCTCCCAAGCAGTGGGCAGCCATGATCCGGGCCTTGGGCCAGAAGGGGGTCAAGGCGGCCGAACTGGACGACAGCAAAATCCTATCGAGGCTCGAGGCGAACGAAGCCAAGAGCCTGACCAAGGAAGAGGTGGCCACCAACGTGATCCACGGGCTGCCGACGATCAAGGAGATCGAGCTGAGCGCGGTCCACTACCGTTCCTACGCGCACCAGGGCGGTCGCGAATAAATCTTTCAGGATCATTGTTCTGTACCTGTGCGTCGTTCTGGTGAACATGATCGAGTGGGGCGGCAGTACAAAGCATTCACCCAATGACGAAAGGTCACCGCGGTGGCCTTCCCGTAGCAGTGAATTCACGGTGTTGGCGCCGGCTCATATCTGACCCACATGCCGACATTGGGTTGAGCCATACGTCACCTCCCGAACCCAACGCTAGCAATGATTACCAATGCCGGCCCCTGGGTCAACGACATTCCGTGTGGTTCAATTTTCGACCGAGCGCAACAGCTTACCTTCGAAAGTGCCAGGGCGCGCCAGGAATACCCGTGGGCCGAGCGGTTCATCATGGGACTGCCCCTGGCTCCGTGGCAGCGCAAGTTTGAATGGACCGAGGAACAGTCACGACGCTTCATCACAAGCGCATGGACGGGCGTGCACTTGGGCAACTACGTTCTTACCGAGCTCGAGCTCGAGGTCGGACCGGCCAGTTCGGGCGCAGCGGGTGCAGCAGGGGCAGCGGAGGCCGACGGCGTCGAGTACGCATACCTTTCGAACTGCGTCATCGAAGGCCAGCAACGCCTGACCTCGCTCGAGCTGTACGTTACCAACCGGCTTTCCGTGCCGGACAACACGGGTGTTCCGACGCTCTGGGCGGAGGTCTTGGCGCGGGACCGGCGCAGGTTTGAAAACACCATCTTTTCCTGCGGCACTGTGCGCGATCGCGACGAGCAGCGATTGCGATCGCTCTACGATCTGATGAATTTCTCCGGGACGCCTCATGCCGAGTCGGACCGGGCCACGTGGCATGACGCGGAAGTCCTGGACCCACAAGGCGAAGCGCCTCGGCCCGGTTGATCCCGCGAAACCACGCAAGCTTTATCCCAAAACTATCCGAGCACAAGGACGCTAAATGTCGATGACCTACGCCCAGATGAAGGTGCAAGAGACGCTGGCCAATGAGGCCAATGAGGCCTACGAGGCTTACGTTTTCGGCGACCCGAATGCGCGTACAGGCGTCTGCGTGGAGGCAGCGAACGGCTGGGAGTCCTCCGGTGACGGGCACTGGAAGCGTGCCGTTTTCGTCCTGCCGAACGACGCGAAAGGCATGTACTCCACGAAGGTGGACTTCGAGGTGAAGTTCGCGCGCTTCACCGCGCAGGTCGTCGAAGTATCGGCTACCGACGCGAAGGGCAACCAGGTCGGGCACGCAGCCGGCAAGGTGCCAGTCGGGGAGGATGGCGACGGCGAGGGTCCGCCAGAGGCGCACTTGCAAAAGCTCTTCGATGCCGCGGACCGCCATGGGGTCGACACGGGTGAGTCCGATCATTCGGTAGGCGACTTGCAGGATGCACTTCGGCAAGCCTGGAAACTCATGACGCCCTCGCAGCGGACCCAGCTCATCGAATCGGAACCTGTTCAAGCCACGCTGGAACAGAACGGATTCGACACGTCCGATGATGACCTGGCGGATGTGTATGGCAAGGGCGAAGCCGGCCCGCGGGCCTGAGAGCAAGCTGCCTTTGCGGCACGGCAAAAGCTGGCCGCACCGCACCGACATCGTGGTCGTATTGAACGCGGGAGCACAGGAACCCCTCGCGCGAAAGGAAAGTCAACCGCCTCCGAGCGCGTGTAATGACGCACGCTGCTCGTTCATTGGGCACGCTCATTGGGCAGTGTGAAAATGCTGCGATGCATCCCCTCGCTTGCCTGCGACTTGCCTGACCTGCGTGACCGGCCCAACCTGCCCGACGTGCGTGAATCACCTGAACCCCGACACCTGCCGTCATGGATGACCGCCACTATCTGAACGTCCCCTACAAGGAGAAGGACGTCGCAAAGACACTGGGCGCCGTCTTCGACTACGACGGTGCGAGGCGCTGGTACGTGCCCGCCGGCGTCGACCTTGTGCCCTTTAAAAAATGGATGCCCGAGGGCGCGGCATCGCTGCCTTCCCTGCGTCAGGTGAGGCCCGCAACGGAGCTTGTGCCGGCGGCGCCCCCACGCCTCGACCTGGCACGCCCCGAGTCCGCTGGCACTGGAACTGGAACCGGAACTGAACTGCGAGCGGCCGCCAAAGGCATCCCTCTTTCCCGTCTGCTCGGCGGCGTGGCCACGGCGGTCTCGCAGGCCTTCGCCACCGGTGTCTGGACGATGGTGGAGGTCATGAACGTCAAGCTGAGCAACGGCCACGTCTTCCTCGAACTGGCCGAGCGCACTGCCGACACGGGACATGTAGTGGCCAAGGCCAGTGCCACGATCTGGGCAACTACCGCTGGCCGAATCCTTCCCGTGTTCGAACGAGCCACGGGCGTGAGTCTCGCAGCCGGCATCAAGCTCCTCGTGCGCGCCAAGCCGTCTTTCAAGCCGCAGTTCGGCTTGAGCCTGGAGATCGACGCCATCGATTCCGACTACACGCTCGGCGACCTTGAGGCGAAGAAGAAAGAGGTCCGCGCACGGCTTCAGGCCGAGGGCGTATTCGATCGCAACAAGCAGTTGCCGGCGCCCTGGGACTTCAATCTGGTGGTGGTTGTCGCGCCGCATGAGGCGGCTGGCCTTGGCGACTTTCGGAAGGAATCCGACCGCCTGGCCGCCGCCGGCCTTTGCCGCTTCATCCACGTGCACAGCCGTTTCCAGGGCGAGGGCGCGCCGCGCGAGATCGTCGCCGCGCTCACGGATGGCATGGCCGAGTGCGCGGCCGCCGGCGAGCTGCCCGACGCGCTGGTTGTGATCCGTGGCGGCGGCGCAGTGAACGACCTGGCGTGGCTCAACGACTACGCACTCGCTCGCTTCATCTGCGACCAGCAGGTCCCTGTCCTCACCGGCATTGGCCATGAGCGCGACAACACGCTGGCCGACGAGGTGGCGCACTCGCGCTTTGACACACCGAGCAAGGTGATCGCCGCCATCGAGCAGCGGATCGCTGCACGTGCGGGGAAGGCCAAGGAGGCCTGGGAGGCGATCACGAGCCTGGCCGCGCGAGCGCTGCGCGATGCCCGCGCGGGCGTTGAACAGGCGCATGCCGGAGTCGGGGCCGACGCACGAGACACCGTGGCCCGCGCGCGCCAGGGCGCGGGGGACGCAATGTCCGCGATCAAGGTTCAGGCGCTCCAGGATGTGAGTGACGCCTCGCGCCGTGCGCTCGCCGCGGTGACCGAGGTCCGCAGCCTGGCCACCCATCAGGTTTCGACGGCGCGCCAGCGCGTGCCGGAGCGCCTGGTCGAGATCCAGGCCATGGCCATCGCCAAGGTCGGCGCCGCCCGTGCCGCGACCGACATTGCACGCGCAACGATTCACGAGCGCGCAGGTGCGCTATCCCAGCGTGCGCGCACCCAGACCCACACCCAGATGGCCGCCATCGGCGAGCGCGCCGAGGGGGCCGTGTCCCGTGCAAGGAAAGGCGCACAGAGCCTCATGCGCGAAATAGCCGGGCAGGGGCCGAGCAAGACACTGAACCGCGGCTTTGCCATCGTGCGGGCCGAGGACGGCACAACCATTACCAGCGTGCACCAGGCAGCGAACAGGCCGCTCGAGATCCAGTTCAGGGACGGGTCAATGGGCGCACGTGTCACGACGCCTTGCGAGCAGACCCCTTCCGATGAAACAAAGTGAGGAACGATCCATGGAACAAAAGACAGAACAAAGCACGGCACGAAACATGGAACAAAGCACGGAACAAAACACGAAACAACCGGCCGAACAAACTACGGAGCCAAGGACGTACCGCGAGGCCTATGCCGTGCTGCAGCGGCATGCACAGCATTTGCGGGACCAGGACGAGCCAGACCTCGACGAGCTGCTCCCGATCGTCAGGGAATCGGCCGCGGCTTACGAGTTTTGCAAAAGTCGCATCGATGCCGTCGAACAGGCGCTCAAGGAAGCGCTGGCGGGTACCACTTCAGCGCCGCAGGGTTGACCGGCAGCATAAGTAGCCAAACATGCTCGGTCTTTTCAAGTTCTGCGGGAACGTTCCTATGCGAAACGGCCTTCTCGTAAACGTTTTTATGCAGATTTAATTGTTTTTGGCTAGGACTGCCTGATGCAACAAAAAAATTCGCTGGGAACTTCGGGGCTAGCAGACTCCATAGCCGGGGCCGGCGTCATTGCGGTTTAACGGGTTCTTGCCCTGTGCTCTTGCGGTCCGGATCGCCTGGCTTGTCGCGGACCATAGGCTTCCATGCCCTCCTTATTGCCGAGGCGGCACCGTCGTTGTTCGCGGCCTGCGCGATTGACAACAAAGGCGGATACCGCGCGTCGATCGCTAGCGTGAACAAAACACCAAAGCCTAGCAGTCGCAATACAAGAAAACCTAGCAGTCGGCTTATCATCGCTCGGAGATCCAAACGAGCAAGGCGTGCACATGGCGACTGAAGGCAAGCCCGCGGCGAGCGCTCGCAAAGCTACGCCGGCGCAAAGCCGGCTAGTTGCCGCCTTGAGGGCACTTGGAGTCCTGCAAGAACCCGGCGTCCGCGTTTTCAAAACGAGCGAGTTCTCGCGTAAAGACCGCGAAGCCTTGTTAAGTGCGGGATTTCTTCAGCGGGTGATCCATGGTTGGTACATGTCCTCCGGCCCGTTGGCCAGGGCGGGTGACACGGCCCCCTGGACTGCCGGGATGAAGGACTTCATTGCGGTTTATTGCAACGCCAGGTTCGGCGCCGACTGGTGCATGTCGGCGGAGTATTCGCTGAGACTGCATGCCGGCACAACCTTGCTGCCCCAGCAAGTTGTCGTCCACTCCCCGCTGGGTAAAAACAGTGTGCTGGACTTGCCGAATGGTTTCTCGCTGATGGACTATCAAGCCAGAGACTTCCCCGAGCCAGACCGTCGGGACATCGTCGGCAGTCTTCGTACGATGACGCTGGCACAGGCACTCCTGAAAGTCCCTGAGAACTTTTTCCGGGCGTCTGCTGAGGACGCACAAGTCGCGCTGCTATCAGTGGGTGATGCGTCCGAGCTCAATCGCCTGCTCGCGGCGGGCAATCACAGCACCATCGCTGGCCGCCTCGCCGGCGCTTTCCGCGCGGTCGGCCGAGTAGCGATCGCCGAGGACGTAGTTGGGTTCATGCGTGCCTTGGGCAATCAGATCACAGAGTCGAACCCGTTCGCAGGTCCCCTTAGGGTTGTTCCGGGCGACCGCTCAGAGTCCCCTTATGTTTCCAGATTGAGGCTGATGTGGGACTCGATGCGCGATGACGTAGCGAGTGCTTTCCCACAGGGAGAGCCAGGAAAGCCAGTCGACGTCGCCGCCTTCATGCAAGCGGTCGAAGACGTCTACGTCAGCGATGCCTACCACTCGCTGTCCATTGAAGGCTACAGAGTGACCCCGGAGCTGATCCGTCGTGTGGCGAGCGGGGATTGGAACGAGGACACCCACGTGCAGGACAGGCAGTCCAGAGATGCGATGGCTGCGCACGGCTACTGGCTGGCGCACAACGAGGTCAAAGAGTCCATACGCAAGAATCTGGTCGGCGCAAACGCCGGCGATGTTCTCAGGCAGGATCATGGCGCCTGGTTCCGAGCGATGTTCGCACCTAGCGTCACCGCCGGGCTTCTGGCCGGCAGCGAACTTGCGGGCTACCGCGGCAATCAGGTGTACATCCGTAACGCGCACCATGTGCCGCCGCCGCGGGAAGCCGTTCGCGAGATGATGCCCGTGCTTTTCGAGCTGCTGCGCGACGAGCCCTTGGCCGCTGTGCGCGCGGTGCTGGGTCACTTCATGTTCGTGTTCATCCATCCCTACACGGACGGCAACGGTCGGCTTGGCCGCTTCATCATGAACGCGATGCTGGCCTCGGGCGGCTTCCCTTGGACGGTGCTGCGCCTTGAACATCGAGACCAGTACATGGCGGCGCTGGATGCGGCAAGCGGCCGGAGCGACATCAGGCCGTTTGCGTCATTCGTTGCGCGAAGTGTGGGGATGGCGACAGATGCGCGGGCTGAGGACGCCCAGGCTGAGGACGACGAGCCGCAAAGGTCGATCGGGCCGCGCGGTTGAGCGTGATTCGGTGACGCTTGGCCGCCCGAGACCGAACCGAACACGCTAAAGAGCACGCTGCAGCTCGGCGCGCAAGCGGCATGCCTTTCGGCTCGCAACGTCCGCAACTACCGAATCGGTGGTCGCGTCGACCCCTGCGCACCAGCCGCTCGGGGCCTGGGCGTGAAGGCGCCCATGCGTGCCTTGATGCCCGCGACCGTGAACATGGTGCGCAGTCCGAGGCGGTTGCCGATGTCCGCGTCGGGCACGCCCTCGTAGAGCAACTGCGCGGCGAACGCCGTGCGCACGAAGCGCGGCCCATTGAAATAAGCCGGCACGCCGGTGTCCGCGGCGGTGCGCTTCACGCATTCGCCAATGACTCGCTCTGCAACGTTCTCGGCGATCGGCGTGCGTCCCACCCGCCGGGTCGTCCCGCCGGCGGTTGTGTGCTCGCCGCCCAAGCGTGGGCGACCTTCCGGAGCGGTCAGGAACAGGCGCACAGGCCCGCGCCCGCCAGCTGCTGAACGCTCGATGGTGAGGGTGTCGCGCTGCTCTTTCCAGAGCGCGAGCGCGTCAGCCAGGCGCGCAGTGCCCAGGAGCCGGCGCGTCAGGATCAGGCGATGGCCGGGCGCGTGGATCTCGACGTTGCCGTCCGCGCGAGGCGTGACGTTCGCAGGGATCAGCTTGCACAGCTCTTTGAGCGTGAGACCGCACTGCGAGGCGACCAGGCGCATGGCCAGATTGCGTGACGGTTCCCAGCTCCCGGGGGAGCGCGCGAGTTCCTCCCGGTACAGCAGGGCAGCCGCGCGTTCATAGGCCGCAAGAAAGCCCGGCCGTGCGATCGCCGGCTCGTTCCTGATGACATGGTGGCGCCTGGCGTGCTCGAGCACCGGCGTGGCGGGATTGGCCGCCAAGATCCTGACATCGAGCACAAGGTGGCGGTACACGCGGTCGATTTCCGCAAGGTACGTACGCCGCGTGCGCACGGATGCGGGCTGCCCGGGCTTGCGTCCGGACAGCTGGTCCAGAAAGGCATGGATGTGCATGCTTCGCACCTGGTCCAGGCGCAACCGCTTGCCGGCGATGTAGGCGCAGAAAACGCGCCAGAGAGAAAGGTAGAGCCGCAGGCTGTGCGGGGCGTACTCCCGCTCCGAGGTGTCGAAGTCGAGGGCACCTGTGGCAGTTGCGTCTGCGGCGTTGGGAACGCGCGGCGCCCAGCTGCGATCGGTCATCAGCCAGTGCTCATGCGCCACCGCGGGGGCAGTCAGCCACGGCCGGCCAGCGACTGGCGGCGTAGGCAGTAGGACTGGCGAGGGTCGCGCTTGGACTCGGGCGCTCGTGCGGGTCATTGGTAAGTGCGCAATCCCATGTTTGCTCCTGAATTTGTTTCTGACTTTGTTTCTGCTTTTGTTTCGATCGCTGCTCTACGCTGCCGGCCGCGCGCGGTGTCGCCCGGTGGCGGCCACAGGCTCCACGGGCGGGGGAGGGTAGAGCGCTGCACGGATCTGCGCTGTGTCGGGCTTGGCGCGCGACTCGAACCGCAACGTGCGGTAGCCGGCGCTTGCCGTCATCGCATCGCGGGCCGTGTCTTTGCTGGCCACGTGCGTGCGGTCGTCGAGCTCGATGAGGGCGATGACCTTGCCGGTCGAGCGCTCCATCGCGACGAAGTCGACCACCTTTTGCGCGATGCGGCCGCGCTGTGACATGTAGGCCTTGCGGTTGCTGCTGGCGACAGCGGGTTGCATGAGTGCACCCATGGAGACCTGCGCCAGCATGCGCAGTTCGGGCGCTGCAGCTTCGAGACGGCCAAGGAACTCCAGTTCGTTGGCGGTCAGCAGGGGCTTGGCTTTAAAGCTGCCTGCGCTCGCGCCCTTGCCGACGGCGGCAACGACGAGGGCGAGCACGCCTATCCCCAGGACAAAGGAGAAGAGCAAAAGGGCGTGTTTAGACATGGCGATCAACTCCGGGTTTAGTAGCCAGTTCCTTCTGATTCGGTGCTGGATATGGGACGTTTGTATCCGCATCCAGCTCGACCTGTGGGCTCGAGCACGTATTTATTCGCACTGATAGTACATTACGGGAACAGATGATTTCGTTCCGGTCCTTTGTGCCAGAAAAGCCGGCGCCCTTAGGTGGCCAGGATTCGTTCGGTCCGAGCCACGGCACAGCGCCTGAGCGCATTCTTGCCAGGGCGATCACCAGCGCCTCGTCCTAACAGACTGCGGCCCGAACTCTGACCCCATCATGCGTACGCGCGGGGCACGCTCTGGAGCATGTACGCTTTTGACACTGTTTCTGAATTCCGCGCTGCCGGTCCCGCCGCTGTCGCGTTGATCGACTATCTCGACAATGACGTCGAACTCAAATCCGGCTTGTGGAATTTCGAGCGCGGCACGGTATCGAGCAACGGCAGATCCCGCGCTTGGGCCGTGTTCTCACAAGAGGTAGCTACCAACCTCCCTTTGCGCGACCGCGTGTCGATCATCGCGATGGAGACTGTCATGGACGGCTGGGTGGTCGCGCACACCATGACGCGCGCAGAGCGGTAAGGGCGTACGACGCAGGCGCCGCAAAGGCATATCGCGCCGCAACTCCTAACTGCCTGAGCCTGTCCGTCGTACTCGAAGCGTTGGGTTTTTGGCCTGACCATACGAGCTCGTTGGGGAGCTAAAAAACGATGGCTGGGCGCACTGTCGGGTCCCAAGGCATCAAAACTTGGGATCGTTGCGCGCTCTTGCGAACTAGTTGCGCTTGAATTCCCAAGTCTTCGAGTAGACCTCGCCGGTTCGCTTATCAAAGACCCAGACGCCGTCTTGTACGAAACGGATGCTCTTGAAGTGCTCGACGACATGGTCGTCGGGACCGTTCGCATACTTGGTGCCCTCGCTCGTGTACGGCGGCAACACATGCCCGAACACAGCGATGGCCAGCCAGCCGTCCAAGCCCTTCGCTTCGATCGGCTTCGACTTGAACTGACCAGAAATAGCGGCTTGTGCCTTGGCCTTGTCCATCTGAAGGTAGATCACATTTGTTTGCGTCACGAATTTCCCGCGACTTGCATAGATCTCGGCAATCGCTGGATATTCGTACGCCTTGGCAGATCGTTCGAAGACCTTGATGCCCTGGGTTCCATATATGTTTCCTACGGGTGGAAGCCCTAGCCTGTACGTCCAGACCTCGCGGTTCGCGTCATATGAAAACCGGACAGAGCCTTCCGGCGGCTTGAATACGAATGGACCGGCGAGCGTGCGTTGTTCGAAAACCAAGGTCGGCCCTAGCGCCTTCACCCGCTGCGCGTACGTCGCGTCGTTCTCGAATGGGTCCTTGCTGAAAATGCTCTTGGATAACGCTTCGACAACAGCTTCAGGCGAATCGCCGGCGTAGCTCCTGGGCAGTTGAATCGTCTTTAAGTCGACTTGGGCCTGAGCGGCAAAAGCAGCAAAGGCCAACAAGCCGGCCGCCGTCAGTAGTCTGTGCGCAGGCATGTGAAGCGATCCGAATCGAAGAAGGGTGGACTATAGAGCGGCGGTCAGCCGCGACAGCGCTCTTGCGGTAGCTCGTTTGGTTGGCGGCCGTTTTACACTGGCGCACATGCCCTGCAGGAGACCTTTTCATGGCTGAGCCTTTGCTTTTGGGAGTTGTCGGGGTTGAGCGCGACCATCGCATTCGCTGCCAGGCTCCCGGTTGCAATCACGCGGTCTACAAAGCTATCCACCTGGTCGACCTGGACGGCAAGCTTCAGCTTTATGGGTCGCAGTGCTGCGGCAAGCTGTTCGGCTGGACCTCAAAGACCCGTAACGCCTCGTACACATCTACCGAACGTCGCCTCACCGCCGAAGAGCGCTTGCAGCTGGAGACCAACACCGTTGAGCTCATTGGAAAGCTCAAAGCTGAGCATGAGGCACGGCTTGCTCGGTTGAAGGAACAGGACCGCGTTGCAGAGGCGTCTCGCTCGGTGGTCGGGTCAGCTCGAAATCGCCAGCCGCAAAGGCGCATCGGCTTACGGAGCATCGTGCTGTCCCCCGAAGTCGAGCGCCAGGCCAAGGAAATCGTTCGTCTGAAGTACCAGGTTGACCCGGGCCTTGCCGGTTGGCGCGGGCTCGTGCTTCAGGCGGCCAGAGAAATCATGAACAAAGACTAAGGCAGTCGACACGCAACAGTTTCACGGCCTTCCTCCGGTTGGAGCGCCGAGATCGATGGTCACAAACCGCGGGGGTGTCTGGCCTTCTGCAGTTGAAACAGGAGCGGGCGCCTTCGTGGCTGCGGTAGCTGTGCTGGCTGTTTTTCCTGTGGCGGGCATGGAGAGCACCTGTGCGTCGCCGCGCTTGAGTTGCTCGGCCTTGGCCTCCAGGCGGGCCACCTGCGCACGGAGCCGTCTCGTTTCTTTGTCCAGCTGAGTATTCCGGTCGAACGTGACCGGTGATTCCGGCAACGTGACCGCCATTCCGGCGAACGTGACCGGCACGGCG
>NZ_JASJXG010000061.1:0-25182 GCF_035018765.1 Variovorax sp. RTB1 | reverse complement strand
CCTCCAGGCCATCCAAATAGCTCTGCACCTGTGCCCGCGTGCCACGGATGACCAGCGCGCTTCCAGTGCCGCTGTAAACGCTATCGACGCTCAGGCCCGCGACCGCGTGGTCCGACTGGATGACGACCGCGCCGACGTAGGCTCCGGCGGCCAACGGCGTGCCGTTGGTTTCGGTGATGCGCACGGTCACCTGCAGGAAGTCGACTTCCCCGGTGGTCACGTCGGCGGTGTTGCCGGCGCCGTTGTCGATGTCGTTGGTGATGTCGAGGTCGTTGACGTCGAAGCCGGTGACGGCGGAAGGTGCGGAGCCGCCGGTGAGAAACAGCGGCGTGTCGGCCACGGCGCCACCGGTAAGCGACACGACGGGCGCATCGTTGACCGGCACGATCGTCAGCGCGATCGTCAGGTCTGCCGGCACGTTCGAAACGCTGCCGCTGCCGACGTCCCCGCCGATGCGTGAGCCGCTGTCGTCGACCGACATGCGCAAGGTGACATCGCCAGCGGCCGTGCCATTGAGGTCGTTGTTGACGTTCAAGGCGCTCTGGTAAGTCAGCCCGGTCGCCGCGCCGCTGTTGAGCAGAAACTCGATGTCGCTGGCACGGCCGGTCAGCACCAATGTGCCGGTGTTGTCGCCCTGCACCGTCACCGCCTGATGGCCGCTCAGCGTGACGCTTCCCTGCGTCGCACTGCCGCCCACGCCCAGGGTGCCGCTGGGCACCGTGAATGTCACGCTCACGGGTGTGTCGAATGCAGCCGACTCCGCGTCCGACACGGCGAAGCCGCCGCCGATGTAAGTGGGCTGGTCTTCGTAGACGGTCTGCGATGAAGGCGCGCTCGTCGCGACGGCTTCGTTCACGTCCGATGCATACACACGCACCGAGGCCGCCGAGATGTTCCCGACGATGTCGCCGGTGGTCGGCACCGCGTTGCCGTACCACGTGTACGCGGTGGTCGGCACCGGCGCATCGGTGGTCGCCGGGTCGACGGTGTCGTTCAACGTGCCGCCGTTGGCGCCTGTGGTCAACACGCCCGCACCATCGCGCAAGCGGTCGTCGGCGATCACCTGGACCTGGTAGACCGCGTCACGGTCGCTGCCGAAGGTGACGGTGAGCCCGGCGAGCGCCGTATTCACCTCGGCGCGCGTGCCCCTCAACGTGAGGTAGTCGCCTGCGCCGTCTTTGTCGCCATCGCGTGTGGCGCTTCCCAGTGTGGTGGTGTCGATCGTCACGCCCGTGTAATCACTGGTGCCGAAAGCCGTTCCGGTGCTGTTGAGCAGCCGCACCGTCACCTGGATGAAGTCCTGCTCACCCGCCGTGATAGCAACCAGGTCGGGGTCGGCGACGCTGAAGCCCGCGACCGGGTTGTCGGCTGCGATCGTGCTGGCGAGAGCGATCGGGCCGGCCGGTGCCGTCACCACCGGTGCATCGTTGGTCGGCGTGACGTAGATCCAGAACTCGGTGTTCGCCTGTTCGCCGCCGCCGTCGGACAGCGCGAAGGTGAACTTGTCGTCTTGCCCGGTGGCATACGCCGTACCGGCGGTTTCGGTGCCGTCGTGCACGTAGAAGACCCGGCCGGCTTCGATGTCTGCCTGGGTGAACGACGAGTTGACACCGAGCACTTTGACCGTCGCGCCGCCATCGGTGGAGTACGCGACGTAGCCGTGTACCGGCGCGCTCGTGATGCGGTATTGCACCTGTGTGGCGGTGCTGTCGGGGTCGTAGGCCTGCAAGAGCGCCGAGCTGATGACGGCTTTGCCGCCTTCGTTCACATAGAGCGGATCGTTGGTCGGCGCATGGTTGGATGGGGCTGCGATGGCATTGGGCGAGTCCGACGGCACCGTCGGATCGGCCAGGTCGGGCCTTGCCGCGATCGTCGGCGGGTCGTTGACGTTGGTGATCTGGATGTTGACCGGGCCGGTGTTCGACAAAGCGCCCCAACGGTCGACGGCGTGCACGTTGAAAGAGGCGCTGCGCGTCTCCGAGCCGTTGCTGACGAAGCGCAGGCCCGTGGTGCCGGCGTCGCCGGTGATCAGCGATGCATCGATGAGCGTGGACCCGACGACGACGCTGTTCCAGTGGCCGCCGCCATCGGTGGAGTACTGCAGGATGCCGCCTGCTGGCGCAGTGTCGATGACGAACTTCAGCGCGTTGGCGCCGGTCGCATCGTTGTTGATGGCGTAATTGTTACCGCCGCCCACAAGCGTCGTGGTGCCTTCGAGGTAGGGCTCGCTGGTCGCGTCGTCCGGGTCTGAAATACGGAGTTGCCCCGTCGTGATGCCTACCGTCGCGCCTTCGGCGACCACCGCGGCCGACCCGCCGGTGACCACCGGCGCGTCGTTCACCGGTTTTATGAAGAAACTGAAGGTGGTGGTCCAGTTGTCGGGGTGCACGGTACCGGGATTGGCAGGGTCCGCTACCAGCACGCCGGCCGACGCAGACAGTCGCACGCTCGACTCGAAGTCTTCGCTGTCGGGGTTGTGTTCGTAGCGGACCGCACCGTTGTTCAGGTCGGCCTGCGTGAAGGTGTCGTACGCATTGAGCTTGATCCAGCTACCGCCGACCAGACGCTCGATAGCGCCGTTCCAGTTGGGGTCGCTGACGCCGTCGAGCCCGAGGATGGTGTAGACCACCTGCGACGGTGGCACGCCGTCGACGGTGTAGCTCAAGCCCGGCGCGGCCGTGAAGTCGGAGCCGGTCCCGCCTAGAACCACCGAGCCGTTTTCGTCCAGCACACCACGCGCCGACCCCGAGGTGTTGGTGCCGGCGTACGAGGAATCCGCGTGCGCAGCGAGGTAGGTCGGCGCCGTGAACTGGGAGGTGTTTCCGGTCGGCGTCGGCTGCAGGTCGATGGTGAAGTTGAAGGTGTGCAGCTGGTCGTCCGCCAGATTGCCCGGCGTGCCGAGGTCGTCGTAGACACCGCCCACGCGCTGCAGGCTGGTGCCGTCGCTGTTCCAGCGCAGGCTCTGCGTGTTGTCGACCAACTGGAAGTCGAAGGTGTCGGTGTCGCCTGCGACCGCGCCTTTCGTTTGCACGTACTCCACGCGACCGGCGCGCACGTCGGCCATGGTGAACACCCCGCCGATGGGCAGCAACTTGCCGTTGAGCAACAGCGAGCCCTGATCGAGCCCGGCCTGCGACGTGACCGCGAAAGTCAGCCGGTCGTCGCTCGAGTCCACATCCGTCGCGTTGAGCAGCGCGGTCGTGAGCGTAACGGCGTACGGCCCGCCGTACGTTCCCAGGGAGTCCCCCGCCGCCGTCACCGTAGCGACCGGCGTCGGCGACGACGTCAGAACCGGGTCGTCGTTGATAGGGCGCACGTTGATGCCGATGTGGGTCGTGCCCGTGACGCCAGGCGTGCCCGTGCCGCCGCCGCCGTCTGCGACCACCACATCGAAACCATCGGCGTACGGATAGGGCGTCGAAGGGTCCTGGTCGCGGTTGCCGGTGTTGCTGTAGGTGAGTCCGCTGCGCGCCGTGTAGGCGAAGGTGAAACCGGCCGTGATGTCGTCCGACGTGACCAGGTGTCCGGTGCTGTACGTGACGGTCGAGCCGTCGGTCCGCGTGATCGTGCCTGCGAAGAAAAGCGTGCCGTCTGTCGGCAGCGCAGTAAGGCGAACGGTGAGCGTGCCATCGGCATCGTCGCCACCGCCCGAAGCAGTGATGAAGCTGCCGACATCCGACTGCGCTGTGGCACCGTCGTGCGCATTGGCAGGCTGGCCTTCGTAGATGTTTCCCGAGCCCGCGGCCGTTGGCAGCTGGTTGAACGGCGTGATGTTCAGCGTGATGGTGGCGGGGTCTGAAAGGTTGGCGGGCGTCGCGCCGTCGTTCACCTTGACCGTGAAGCTGTCGGCGGTGTTCTGGTCGGCGCCGATGCCGGTGTGCACGTAGATCACGTGGTTCGCGATCACATCCGCCTGCGTGAAGACCGAGCCCACGCCGAGTCGGTTGCCGTCCAGCGAGAGATAGCCGTAGCGCGGGTTGCCCGTGACCGAATAGACGATCTGTCCGGGCGTTTGCGTCGGTGTCGCGGCATCGACTTCCGGGTCGCGGGCGTTGAGCGTCGTGGCAGTCAGTACCGTGCTGCCCACCTCGGCCACGCTTTGCGACGAGTCGCCCAGAACGGTCGGGTCATTGGAAGGCGTGACCGTGACGGACAGCGTCTTCGTCGCGGTGAGGGACGGCGTCGCCGAGTCGGCAACGGTCACCCTGATGACGGCTTGTGCGGCGGTCACACCGAGTTCGGTGTCGGTCGCATGAAAGACGATGCCGTTGAGCCAGGAGTTGGCCGCTGCCACGGTCCCGCTGAAGGACAGCGACGACGCGGCAGTGCCGGTGGCGCCCGCCGTCAGGCCGCCGACGATCGTGTCGGGATTGCCGTCTGCCGCGCCGTTGACCAGGCCGTCGACGGACACGGTGACGGACACGTTGCCCGAGGCATCGGCAATGGTCCAGCCGCTCAACTGCACCGCGTCGGCGCCGGGTGCATTCAGCGTGCTCGGCTCGGCGACGTTGAGCTTGGTCACGGTCGTGTCGACCGTCGGCTGCGCAAGCAGGCCGTCGTATCCAGCGTCGGCGAAGGGCTTGGCCTCGATGTGGCCGACCGATGCTTCGAGCGTCCAGTCGCCGCCCAGCCGCGCCGCACCGGTTGCGTTGGTCGAGGCCGCGATGTCGGCACCGGTCAGGCTTGCCATCTGCAGCAGCAGGCCATTGCCTTGCTGGGCCACGTCGCATCCGTACAAAAGGATGTCGCCATTGGCGGTCAGGCTGGCGCCGATGGCTTGCCATGCCGCGGCATGTTCGGCGATGTTGTCGGTCGTGATCGTGCTGTTGCCGAGCGTGATTTCGCCGGCAGCGCCGTGGCTCACGATCGACAGCGCGCTGATATCGGTGCGACCCCTGAGCGCGTTCGCCAGTTGCGTTGCGCCGTCGGAGTTCGCGTCGATCAGGATGACATCGCTGCCCTTGGGCAACGCGCCGACGATCTGCTGCCAGTCAGCCACGCTCTGGTCTATGACGTATACGACGTGAGGAGCGGTGTCGGTCGGCGGTGCAATCGCCAAGGCGGCGATGGAACGGTCGGCAGACTCCGTCAATACCGCGGGAGTGCTTTGGGTGCTGTGGTCCGCGGCATGGTCCACACTGCGATTGGCCGGCGGCAGGAGCGGCGAAGCAGGTGCAGCAGCGGGCAGAGGAGGCGGCGCCTCGGCGTGATGGCCGTCGGTTGAATCTGCGGAATGAGCGGCGGCTGCCACCACGAGCGCGGCTCCGTCGAACAGTTGGCGACTTTCGAGTGCGTAACGGTGCGATTGCGGCCGAAGAAGTGAAGCGAGACGGGTCAGGGGCAGCATTCGTGGGATCCACTCAACACTTAAGCATTCACAGTGGCACTGCAATGCTTGCAAGAGTTGTCAACAAGAGGTGAATGTTAGTGCTCATTGTGTAAATAACCCGCGTCGGCACTCGACTTGATCCTCGAACGTTGTGTTCATGACGAACAAACGAACGCCTTCGTACTAATTCATGGTTGTGTACGTAAGACCTCGTTCGTCAGCATGGGATGACACAAGGTCGCGTCATAGGCAACTGTTCGCAGCGCCACCGGGCTCGTACGTTCGGTTTTTCAAACCTCACTGGCAGACCACCGAACATGACCACCACCAACGAACACGACAAGCTTTTCGACCTGATAAAGGACACACGCTTCGGCATGCTGACCCACCGCCATAGCGACGGTCAGCTGCACAGTCACCCGCTGACCACGCAGAACAAAAAGGTCGATGAGGCCTCGACGCTCTACTTCTTCGTGCCGAAAGATGGCGACATCGCCAAGCACGTGGCGAGCGACGGCAGCGTGAACGTGGCGTATGCGAACACCGATGCCGACAGCTATGTGTCTGTCACGGGTCAGGCGTCGCTGCTGGAAGATCAGGCCAAAAAGAACGAGTTGTTCAACCCTGCCGCCAAGGCGTGGTTTCCCAAGGGTCCGACCGACCCGAACGTGGGCTTGCTCGCCGTCAAGATCCTCGATGCGGAATACTGGGACGTTACCGACAGCAAGATGGTCCAGCTCTTCAAGATAGCCAAAGCCGCGATGACCGGCGATCCACTGAAAGATCTGGGCGAGCACAAGAAACTGAACGTGACCTGAGGCTCCGGATCCGGTCGCCGTGCAGCGACGAAGGCCGGTACGCGGACAAAAAAAAGCCCCGCGTCGCGGGGCTTTTTTTGTGGATAGGCGCTGCGGTGGCCGTCAGGTCAGGCCGCCACGGTGTCCGCCACCGCCTGATATTCCTCGATCTTGTCGAAGTTGAGATACTGATAGATCTGTGCGCTCGACGCATCGAGCACGCCGACGCTGTCCATGTACTCGGCCTTGGTCGGGATGCGACCGAGGCGCGAGCAGATGGCGGCCAACTCGGCGCTGCCCAGGTATACGTTGGAGTTCTTGCCCAATCGGTTGGGAAAGTTCCGGGTGCTGGTCGACATGACCGTCGCGCCTTCGCGTACCTGCGCCTGGTTGCCCATGCACAGCGAGCAGCCCGGCATCTCGGTGCGTGCACCGGCATTGCCGAACACGCCATAGTGGCCTTCTTCGCTCAACTGCTGCGCGTCCATCTTGGTCGGCGGTGCGATCCACAGCTTGACCGGAATGTCGCGCTTACCTTCGAGCAGCTTTGACGCCGCACGGAAGTGACCGATGTTGGTCATGCACGAGCCGATGAACACTTCGTCGATCTGTACGCCCGCCACGTCGGACAGCGTCTTCACATCATCCGGGTCGTTAGGGCAGGCACAGATCGGTTCATGGATGTCGGCTAGGTCGATCTCGATGACGGCGGCGTAGTCGGCATCGGCGTCGCCCTTCATCAACTGTGGATCTTTCAGCCAGGCTTCTTGCGCAGCGATGCGGCGCGCCAGGGTGCGGCCATCTGCATAGCCTTCGGCGATCATCCAGCGCATCAAGGTGATGTTGCTGTTGATGTACTCCATGATCGGTTCTTTGTTCAGGTGCACCGTGCAGCCTGCCGCCGAGCGTTCGGCCGATGCGTCACTGAGCTCGAAAGCCTGTTCGACCTTGAGGTCGGGCAGGCCTTCGATCTCCAGGATGCGGCCTGAGAACACATTGACCTTGCCTTGCTTGGCGACCGTCAACAGGCCGGCCTTGATGGCGTACAGCGGGATCGCGTTGACCAGGTCACGCAAGGTGACGCCGGGCTGCATCTTTCCCTTGAAGCGCACCAGCACCGACTCGGGCATGTCCAACGGCATCACGCCGGTGGCGGCAGCAAAAGCCACCAGGCCGGAGCCGGCCGGAAAGCTGATGCCGATCGGAAAGCGCGTGTGGCTGTCGCCGCCGGTGCCGACGGTGTCGGGCGTCAGCAGGCGGTTGAGCCACGAGTGAATCACGCCGTCGCCGGGACGCAAAGACACACCGCCGCGCGTGGCCATGAAGTCTGGCAACTCGTGGTGCATCTTGACGTCGACCTTCTTCGGGTACGCCGCGGTGTGGCAGAACGACTGCATGACGAGGTCGGCGCTGAAGCCCAGGCAGGCCAGGTCTTTCAGCTCGTCACGGGTCATCGGGCCGGTCGTGTCTTGCGAGCCCACGCTGGTCATCTTCGGCTCGCAATACGTGCCAGGGCGTACGCCCTGCTGATTGCCGTCGACCACTGGCAGACCGCAGGCGCGGCCGACCATCTTTTGCGCAAGCGTGAAGCCTTTGTGCGTGTCGACCGGGCTGATCGGCAAGCGGAACAGCGTCGACACCGGCAGGCCGAGCGCTTCACGCGCCTTGGTCGTCAGGCCGCGTCCGATGATCAAAGGAATGCGGCCACCGGCGCGCACTTCGTCGAACAGCACGTCGCTCTTGACCTGGAACTCGGCGATGACCTTGCCGTCTTTCAGCGCGCGGCCTTCGTACGGACGCAGCTCGACCACGTCGCCCATTTCCATCTGGCTCACGTCGAGCTCGATCGGCAGCGCTCCCGAGTCTTCCATCGTGTTGTAGAAGATCGGCGCGATCTTGCCGCCCAGGCAGACGCCGCCGAAGCGCTTGTTGGGCACGTACGGGATGTCTTCGCCGGTGAACCACAACACCGAGTTGGTGGCGCTCTTGCGGCTGGAGCCGGTGCCGACCACGTCGCCGACATAGGCCACGAGGTTGCCACGGGCGCGCAGGTCACCGATGAACTTCACCGGGCCGCGCTTGCCGTCTTCTTCGGGCAAAGCACGCTCATCGAGCCCGGGGCGGGCGTTCTTGTGCATGGCCAACGCGTGCATCGGGATGTCAGGGCGGCTGAAGGCATCGGGCGCCGGCGACAGGTCGTCGGTGTTGATTTCACCGGGCACCTTGAAGATGCTGACGGTGATGCTTTGCGGAACTTCGGGCCGGCTGGTGAACCATTCGGCATCGGCCCAGCTTTGCAGCACGGCGATGGCGTTGGCATTGCCCTTGTCGGCCTTTTCCTTGACGTCGTGGAACTGGTCGAACATCAATAGGGTTTTCTTCAAGCCTTCGGCCGCGACCGGGCCGACTTCCGGGTCGTCGAGCAGGTCGACCATCGGGCCGATGTTGTAGCCGCCGAGCATGGTGCCGAGCAGTTCGGTCGCACGGGCACGCGACATCAGCAACGTCTTTTCGGTGCCATGCGCCACGGCCGCTAGGTAGCTGGCCTTGACCTTGGCCGCGTCGTCGACGCCGGCCGGTACGCGGTAGGTGATCAGGTTGAGCAAAAACTCGCCGTCTTTCGACGTCGCGTTTTTCATGAGCTCGATGACTTCGGACGTTTGCTGCGCGGTGAGCGGCAGCGGCGGAATGCCGAGTGCAGCGCGCTCGGCAACATGATCAACGTAGGCTTGCAACATCTTTTTCTCCAGAACGGGGCAGATCGGGACTGCCGGAAAGCAGGGGCGGAAAGCGGAGCCGCTCGAGCGACAAGCAAGAGCCGCGCCGCGGGACAGGCCCCCAGCGGTAGGGCAGCGATTACTTCTTGACGGGCTTTTTCGCGGTCGAGGCCGGAGCAGGAGCGGCCGCCTGGGTCGCAACTTCAGTGCTCTTGGTATTGGCTGGGGCATCCGCGCCCTCGAACAAGCTCTTCGGCGGGTTCTTCTTCATTTCTTCCGCAAACGCGACCTGCTCTGCCGTCTGGCATTCGTCGGCGATGCGCAAGCCGGCCGACTGGTTCATCAACATCGACTTGTTGCCGAGCTGCAGCCACACCGCGCCCTGGCGCGGGTCTTCGAGGCGAATGGCGCCGGTGCGGCTTTCGACCGGGTGCATGCGGAAACGCTGATTCTTGGTGCTCACGGAGAAATAGCCCGGCTTCTTTTCGTCGAGCTGCACCGACACATCGGCGCCGAGTTCGCACTGCGCGCGGCCGACCGAAACGCGACGGGCGACGGCCAGATCGGCCTCGGACAATTCGACGTCGACTTCCTGGCTCACAGGAGTGACTTCTTCGACCGCCTTGGCGGCGCGCCGCGTGACTTGGTGCTTTTTCGGAGCGTGCTTTCCGGTGGTCGACTTGGCAGCGGTCGTTGCGGCGGGCTTGTCCGTCGTTTGTGCAATGGCTGCCAACGGCAAGGCCAGCGCGAGGGCGGCGATCAGAGCGAGTTTTTTCATGGGGTCTCCTTGATGAGGTTCGTGGGGTTCAGAAAGCCGGGCCAGCAAACCAGGCTTGGGCTTCAGAGGGGAGCGCGCGCCCGGTAGCGTGCGCGCGCGCGAGGACTTGCCAAAAATGGCGATAGCTGGCGCGGTCGTGCAGCGCGCCTTCGAAGCTGACCGGCGCCCAGTCGGCGCCGACTGCGGCCAGCAAGATTCTCGTCGCGACATCGATCTGCGCTTCGTCGGGCGCAAACGCGTCGAGGATGGGGCGAATCTGGTTCGGGTGGATGCTCCACATGCGGGTGTAGCCGAACAGGGTCGCCGCTTTTTTTGCGGCGGCGCGCATCGCATCGATGTCGCTGAATTCGGTCACGACGCAATGCGACGGCACCTTGCCGTACGCATGCGCCGCCGAGGCGATGGCCAGCTTGGCGCGCACCACCAGTGGATGAACGAACTGCCCGATGGCACCCATGCCATCGGCCGGAATCGCGCCGGCATGTGCCGACACGAAATCCATCAGTCCGAAGCTAAGCGACTGCACTCGTGGATGCGCAGCGATCTCGAAGGCGTTGTGCACTGCCAGCGGCGATTCGATCAGCACGTGCAGCGGAAGTGCCTCTGCATCGACCGCGTCGAGTGCAGCGACGGCTTGCAGCACATCGGCGATCGACTCGACCTTCGGCACCATCAGATGGCTCAAGGTGCCCGCGGCGCGACCGGCGATGGTCATCACGTCACCCGGAAACGCGGGATGGTCGACAGGATGCACCCGCACACCCACGCGCATGCCGGGCTTGGCGCCCAACGCGAGTTCGGTTACCAGCGCAGCGTGTTCGGATTCACCGCCGACCGGCGCGCCGTCTTCGCAGTCGAGCGTCACATCGAAGACACAAGCGCCGAACTCTTCGGCCATGTCGGCCTGGAGTGCGAGGCTTTTTCTCATGCGGACTTCGACGCCACTGTAGTGATCGCAGACCGGCAGCACGATCGCGCCAGCCTGCGCACCCAACAGCACGTCGCCGGGATGGGCTGTCTTCATGTCTGGCGCCGCAGCTCGAGCATCGGCGACGCGATCAGAGCAGGTGAGCGACGCCGGCTTGTTCGTCGGTCAGTTCCTTGAGCGTCTTGTCGATGCGTTCCTGGCTGAAGGCGTCGATCACCAAGCCTTCGACGATCTTGTATTCACCGTTTTCACAGGTGACCGGGAAGCCGAACATGACGTCCTTCGGAATGCCGTATTCGCCATTCGACGGGATGCCCATCGTCACCCATTTGCCGTGGGTACCCAGGGCCCAGTCGCGCATGTGGTCGATGGCGGCGTTGGCAGCCGAAGCTGCCGACGACGATCCGCGCGCTTCGATGATGGCTGCGCCGCGCTTGCCGACGGTCGGCAAGAAGGTGTTGGCGTTCCATTCCTGGTCGTTGATCATCTTGGCGACGCTCTCGCCGTTGATGGTCGCGAAGCGATAGTCGGCGTACATCGTGGGCGAGTGGTTACCCCACACCGTCAGCTTCTCAATGTCGGCCACCGGCTTACCGGTCTTGGCGGCGATCTGACTGGCAGCGCGGTTGTGGTCCAGGCGCAGCATGGCGGTGAAGTTCTTGGCAGGCAGGCCCGGTGCGCTCTTCATCGCGATGTAGGCGTTGGTGTTGGCTGGGTTGCCGACCACCAGAACCTTGACGTTGCGGCTGGCGACGGCGTCGAGCGCCTTGCCTTGCGCCGTGAAGATCGCGCCGTTGACGGCCAGGAGTTCAGCGCGCTCCATGCCCGGCCCGCGGGGGCGCGAACCGACCAACAAAGCGTAGTCGGCATCCTTGAAAGCTGTCATCGGATCGCCATGGGCTTCCATGCCGACCAGCAGCGGGAAAGCGCAATCGTCGAGTTCCATCATCACGCCTTTGAGCGCTTTTTGCGGGCCTTCAACCGGCACTTCGAGCAGTTGCAGGATGACCGGTTGGTCTTTGCCGAGCATTTCGCCGGAAGCGATGCGAAACAACAGGGCATAACCGATTTGACCGGCTGCGCCGGTGACGGCAACGCGGACGGGTTTTTTGCTCATGGGGAGACTCCAGAAGGTGAGAAACAGGTAGCTGACGGGTGTCGGGAGGCGCAGGGCCGGCCGGCATTTTATGCCCATTCGAGGTTTCGATGGCGCCCGTCTTATGTCTTATATAAGATTGAGGGCCAGCACCGCCGCGGTGCATCGTCTCATTGAATGAACAACCGCACTGTCCTCGAAGCCGTGACGCCCTCTTTTAGCCCGTTGTACCAGCAGATCAAGGCGCTGATATTGCAGAGCTTGCAAGCCGGCGAATGGAAGCCGGGCGAGCCGATTCCGAGCGAGATGGACTTGGCAGCGCGTTTCAGGGTCAGCCAGGGAACTGTGCGCAAAGCGATCGACGAACTCGCGTCAGAGAACCTCGTCGTGCGGCGCCAAGGCAAGGGCACTTTCGTCGCGACGCATGCCGAGCACCAGGTGCAGTACCGCTTCTTAAGGCTCGTGCCGGATTCTGGTGACACCGATGCAGAAGGGCCTGCCCAGCGCACCATCGTCGACTGCAAGCGGCAGCGCGCTTCGGCGGACGTGGCGCGAGCGCTGGCCTTGCGCACAGGCGACGGCGTGTTGCAGGTGCGGCGCGTGCTGGCCTATGCGGGCGTACCCACCATTCTCGAAGACCTGTGGTTGCCCGGCGCGCCCTTCAAGGGACTGACGACAGAACGCCTGAGAGCTTCCCGTGGGCCGATGTATGCGCTCTTCGAAGCCGAATTCGGCGTACGGATGGTGCGGGCCGAAGAAAAAATCCGAGCCGTGCTGCCCGACGCGCAGCAGTCGAAATTGCTCGACGTAGCACCGGGCACGCCATTGCTCAGCGTGGAGCGAGTGGCCCACACCTACCACGATGCACCCATGGAACTGCGACGTGGGCTCTACCGCACCGACACGCACCATTACCGCAATCAACTCGGATGAGATTGCCCACGCGTGCACTGTGTTGACTCCGGGGTGCCCGCTGACAGATGGTGCATTGCAATAGAATTTTGTGTGCTTTGCACTTATGCCGAATAACAAGCCGACAAGCCATCCCGCTCGAAAAGCCACGAAAGCCATCTCCCCATGACAGAGCTTGCCTCCTCCCCCCGGCCGCGGCGCCGCGAGTTTCGCAACATCAATGCGTTCACCGACCTGACCACCTACCGGCTCCCGCCGGCCGGAATCGTCTCCATCTTGCACCGCGTCAGCGGCGCCCTGATGTTCCTGCTGATGCCGTTCATCATCTGGATGTTCGATACGTCGATCTCTTCCGACATTTCATTCGCACGATTCAAGGCCGCCTTCAATAGCGGCCTTGGCTTCGTTCCGGGATGGTTCATCAAACTGGTCGCATTGGCGCTCATCTGGGCGTTTTTGCACCACTTCATCTCCGGACTGCGCCATCTCTGGATGGACACCCACCATGCGGCTGTTACCAAGGAATTCGGAAAAACCTCGGCAATCGTCACGCTGGCGCTCAGCATCAGCGTCGCGATCGTTCTCGGCCTGAAGCTCTTCGGCGCTTATTAAGGAGCACACCATGGCAGTGAACTACGGCACCAAGCGCATCGTTGTCGGCGCGCATTACGGACTTCGCGACTGGCTGAGCCAGCGCATCACGGCGAGCCTGATGGCGCTCTTCACGATCATCGTGGTGGCACAGGTAATTTTCTCGCATGGCCCGATCGGCTATGACAGCTGGGCCGGAATCTTCGCGACCCAATGGATGAAAGTTCTGACTTTCGTCGCCATCGTTTCCATGCTTTATCACGTCTGGGTCGGCATGCGCGACATCTGGATGGACTACGTGCAGCCAGTCGGCATCCGACTGACTGCCCAAATTTTCACGATCGTCTGGCTCGTAGCGTGCGCGGCCTGGGCCATCCAAGTGCTCTGGAGACTCTGATCCCATGTCGTATACCAAAGAACAAATCACCAAGCGCAAATTCGACGTCGTCATCGTCGGTGCGGGTGGCTCCGGCATGCGTGCCTCGCTGCAACTGGCGCGGGCCGGCCTCAACGTGGCGGTGCTCTCCAAAGTGTTTCCGACGCGCTCACACACGGTGGCTGCGCAAGGCGGCATCGGCGCCTCGCTCGGCAACATGAGCGAGGACAACTGGCACTACCACTTCTACGACACCATCAAGGGCTCCGACTGGCTCGGCGACCAGGACGCGATCGAATACATGTGCCGCGAAGCACCCAAGGTGGTGTACGAGCTAGAACACTTCGGCATGCCGTTCGACCGCAACCCGGACGGAACGATCTATCAGCGTCCGTTCGGCGGTCACACCGCCAACTACGGCGAAAAGCCGGTGCAGCGCGCCTGCGCCGCGGCCGACCGTACAGGCCACGCGATGCTGCACACGCTCTACCAAAAGAACGTCGAAGCACGGACCCAGTTCTTCGTCGAATGGATGGCGCTCGATCTAATCCGCGATGACGACGGCGACGTCGTCGGCGTCACCGCGCTGGAGATGGAAACCGGCGACCTGCACATCCTGCAGGCCAAGACCGTGCTGCTGGCCACCGGAGGTGCCGGCCGTATTTTCGCGGCCTCGACCAACGCCTTCATCAACACCGGCGACGGGCTGGGCATGGCGGCTCGCGCAGGCATCCCCTTGCAGGACATGGAGTTCTGGCAGTTCCACCCTACCGGCGTGGCCGGTGCCGGCGTGTTGCTGACCGAAGGTTGCCGTGGCGAAGGCGCGATTCTGCTCAACAGCAACGGCGAGCGCTTCATGGAACGCTACGCGCCGACCATGAAAGACCTGGCACCGCGCGACTTCGTCTCGCGCTCGATGGACCAGGAAATCAAGGAAGGTCGTGGCTGCGGTCCCAACAAGGACTACATCCACATGAAGCTGGACCACCTTGGGGCAGACACCATCCACAAGCGCCTGCCGTCGGTGTACGAGATCGGCATCAACTTTGCCAATGTCGACGTGACCAAGGAGCCGATCCCCGTGGTGCCGACCATCCACTATCAGATGGGCGGAATCCCGACAAACATCAAGGGCCAGGTCGTGATCCAGAAGGACGGCGACAACAGCGCGGTGGTCAATGGCCTCTACGCCGTGGGCGAATGCTCCTGCGTCAGCGTGCACGGCGCCAATCGCCTGGGCACCAATTCGTTGCTCGACCTGTTGGTGTTCGGCAAGGCTGCCGGCAACCATATCGTCGAGTTCAACGACAAGCTGAAGGAGCACAAGTCGCTGCCAGCCGATGCGGCCGACCGTTCGCTCGAACGCCTGAACCAGCTCGAAAGCTCGAGCGAAGGCGAGTACGCCCAAGACGTGGCCAACGACATTCGCGCTGTGATGCAGCAGCATGCAGCGGTCTTCCGCAAGCAAGTCACGCTGGATGAAGGTGTCGTCAAGATCGCCGACATGCGAAGGCGCGTCTCGGGCATCACGCTGAAAGACAAGTCGCGCGTGTTCAACACGGCACGCATCGAGGCGCTCGAAGTCGACAACCTGATCGAAGCGGCGCAAGCCACGCTGATTTCGGCCGCCGCCCGCACCGAATGCCGCGGCGCGCATACGGTCGAAGACTACGAACGTCCGGCCGACGACGCAGCGGCACCGCTCGGCCGCGACGATACCAATTGGATGAAGCACACCCTTTGGTACAAGCAGGACAACCGACTGTCATACAAGCCGGTCAAGCTGAAACCGCTGACCGTGGCATCGGTTCCGCCCAAAGTGCGAACGTTCTAACGCCCACGCAATACCAGGCCAATACAAGGTTCAAAAAAGGTCACCACGATGAAGCGCACATTTCAAATCTACCGCTACGACCCAGACCGCGACGCCAAGCCCTATATGCAGACCATCGAGGTCGAACTCGAAGGCAACGAGCGCATGCTGCTGGACGCACTGATGAAGCTCAAGGCACAAGACCCGACGCTGTCGTTCCGGCGCTCATGCCGCGAAGGCGTTTGCGGCTCCGACGCAATGAACATCAACGGCAAGAACGGCCTGGCCTGCCTGACCAACATGCTCACGCTCAAGGGCAATATCGTGCTCAAGCCGCTGCCCGGCCTGCCGGTGATCCGCGACCTGATCGTCGACATGACGCAGTTCTTCAAGCAGTACAACTCGATCAAGCCGTACCTCCAAAACGATTCGGTTCCGCCTGAAAAAGAACGCCTGCAATCGCCCGAAGAGCGCGAGGAGCTCGACGGCCTGTACGAGTGCATCCTGTGCGCGAGCTGCTCGACGAGTTGCCCCAGCTTTTGGTGGAACCCTGACAAGTTCGTCGGCCCCGCCGGCCTGCTGCAGGCCTACCGCTTCATCGCCGACAGCCGCGATGAAGCAACCGCCGAGCGCCTCGACAACCTCGAAGACCCGTACCGCCTGTTCCGCTGCCACACCATCATGAATTGCGTCGATGTGTGCCCGAAGAACTTGAACCCGACCAAGGCGATCGGCAAGATCAAAGAACTGATGGTTCGTCGCGCTGTCTGAGGCTTTTGCCATGCAAGTCGTTGAAAATCCGGACGTTTCGATCAGCGTGCGCGCGCTCAGCAAGCTCCGGTGGCGCTGCCGCCGCGGCCTGCTCGAGAACGACCTGTTCATCGCCCGGTTTTTCGATCGGCATGAATCTCGCTTGACCTTCGGGCAGGCACACGCGCTTGAAAGACTGATGGATCTGGCGGACAACGACTTGCTCGACCTGCTGATGCGCCGCAAAGAACCCGAAGCGGAACTGGCAACGCCGCCGGTGATGGCGCTCCTGGCTCTCATGCGGGTATCGCAGACACCCGATCCCTTATCTTCATCCCGAACTTAAATCCGAAAGAAAGTTGCAATGAAAGCTTCCGACACCAAGGCCACCTTGTCGTTCAGCAATGGCGGCGACAACGTCGAGCTGCCGATCTACAAGGGTACGCTCGGCCCCGATGTGATCGACATCCGCAAGCTGTACGCCCAGACCGGGATGTTCACGTACGACCCCGGATTCATGTCGACAGCATCGTGCCAGTCGGCGATCACGTACATCGATGGTGACAAGGGCGAGTTGCTGTACCGCGGCTACCCGATTGAGCAGCTCGCCACCAACTGCGACTTCCTCGAAACCTGCCATTTGCTGCTGTACGGAGAACTGCCCGACGCGCCGAAAAAAGAAGAGTTCACCAAGCTCGTGACCAACCACACGATGGTCAACGAGCAGATGCAATTCTTCTTGCGCGGATTTCGTCGTGATGCGCATCCGATGGCGATCATGACCGGTCTGGTCGGTGCACTGTCGGCCTTCTATCACGACAGCACGGACATCAACAATCCGAAGCATCGCGAGATCGCGGCCATCCGCTTGATCGCGAAGATGCCGACGCTGGTGGCCATGACGTACAAGTACACCGTCGGCCAGCCCTACATGTATCCGAAGAACGACCTCAGCTACGCAGGCAACTTCCTGCACATGATGTTCGCGACACCGTGTGAAGAATACAAAGTGAGCCCGGTGCTCGAGCGCGCACTCGACCGCATCTTCATCCTGCACGCAGACCACGAGCAAAACGCCTCGACCTCGACCGTGCGCCTGTGCGGCTCGTCGGGCACCAACCCGTTTGCAGCCATCGCAGCCGGCGTGGCGTGTCTCTGGGGCCCGGCCCACGGCGGCGCCAACGAAGCAGCGCTCAACATGCTGGGCGACATCCAGAAGGCGGGTGGCGTTGAAAAAATCGGTGAGTTCATTAAGCAGGTCAAGGACAAGAACTCGACGGTCAAGCTGATGGGGTTCGGGCACCGCGTGTACAAGAACTACGACCCGCGCGCCAAGCTGATGCAGGAAACCTGCAAGGAAGTGCTGCTGGAGCTGGGTCTTCAAAACGACCCGTTGTTCAAATTGGCCATGGCGCTCGAGAAGATCGCCCTGGAAGACGAATACTTCGTGTCGCGCAAGCTCTACCCAAACGTCGATTTCTATTCGGGCATCGTTCAGCGCGCCATCGGCATTCCGGTGCCGCTGTTCACCGCTGTGTTCGCGTTGGCGCGCACGGTCGGCTGGATCGCCCAATTGAACGAAATGATCGGCGACCCGGAATACAAGATCGGCCGCCCGCGTCAGCTGTTCGAAGGCTCGGTCCAACGCAACGTCAAGCCGATCGCATCGCGCTGAAGATCTTCCGGTGTGGTGATCGGTCCGGCGACGGCCTAATCAATCGCCCTTAAAAGCTGCCTGCGGGCAGCTTTTTTGCGTCTTGGCTTACAGGATCACTCAGGTCGACGACGTACTTTGTGAGATGGAGCGCAACTCCAACCGTTCGATCCACCCCCCGCTCCAAGGAGTTTGAAATGAAGAAAATTGCTGCACTGATGGCTGTCACTTTCGCTTTCGGCGTCTCGCTCGCTGGCTGCAACACTATGGCCGGCGCGGGCCAGGACATGCAGCGAGCCGGTCAGAAGATGGAGAACGCAGCCGAAAAGAAGAACTGACAGCACAGCCAGCACCGCGCGTCGGGCAAACCAGCGGGCTTCGGCCCGCTTTTTTTCATCTCGCTGCGGCATCGCCGTCATATTGGATTGCGATGGCTCGATAGTCGAAAGAGTAGCAAAATCTTCTTTTCGTCATCTCGAATCGCGATGACTGATCCGAAATGACGCTCTTGCCCCCCGCCCCTCCTTCCCCGTCTTCCGAACGCAACTTTGCCCGCCGCATCGACTTGACGTCGTTGCAGCTGTTCGTTGCGGTGTGCGAGCTGGGCAGCATCGGCCGTGCCGCAGAGCGCGAGTTCATTGCCGCGTCAGCGATCAGCAAGCGGTTGGCCGACCTCGAGGCGACACTCAACACCACTCTGCTCTATCGCCACGCCCGCGGCGTCGACCTCACGCCCGCGGGCGAGAGCCTGCTGCATCACGCACGGTCGGTGCTCTACAGCCTTGAAAAAATGCAAGGCGAGTTGAGCGAGTACGCAGACGGCGTGCGCGGCCACGTGCGCGTGCACGCCAACATTTCGGCCATCGTGCAGTTTTTGCCTGAAGACCTGGGCAGTTTCAGCCGAGCGCACGAGGCCATCAAGATCGACCTCGAAGAGCATCTGAGCAGCGAGGTGATGCGCGCGGTGCAGGAAGGTGCCGCCGACCTCGGCGTGTGTCACGTGGCGCCCGGCAACAGCGACTTGCAGAGCCTGCCGTACCGGCGCGATCGCCTTGTGCTGGTCGTTCCAGCCCATCACGCGCTGACGGTGCATGACACCATCGATTTCGTCGACTCGCTGGAGTTCGACCACGTCGGCTTGCATGCCAACAGCTCGATCTACGTCGCGATGCATCAGGCCGCCCTCGACGCGAGCCGGCCCATCAAGCTGCGCATCCACGTCACCGGGCTCGACGCCATGTGCCGCATGATCGAAAACGGCCTCGGCATCGGGGTGATGCCCGCGCGCGCCTTCGAACTCATGCAGAACGGCATCGGCCGCGGCCTCGTCGCCCTTGCTTTGAACGATGCCTGGGCAGCACGCGAAATCCGGTTGGTGGCACGCGACTTTTCGAGCTTGCCAGTGGCCGCACGCTCCCTTGTGAATCACCTGCAGGCGCCGGCTGAAACGATGCCTTTGGCGGCCTGACGGACGACATCAGAATAATTATCCCCACGAAAGAAGAGACCTATGACACGCACGCTCTACGACAAGCTCTGGGACGAACACGTTGTCCACACCGAAGAAGACGGTACGTCGATTCTCTACATCGACCGCCACCTGGTCCATGAAGTCACCAGCCCGCAGGCCTTCGAAGGCCTGCGCGTGGCGGGCCGCAAGCTCTGGCGCATCAGCTCGGTCGTAGCCACTGCCGACCACAACACACCTACGACGCATTGGGAGCGCGGCTACGACGGCATCAGCGACCCGATCAGCAAGGAGCAGATCACCACGCTGGACAGCAACATCGCCGAGTTCGGCGCAGCGGCGTTCTTTCCGTTCCTGAGCAAGCGCCAGGGCATCGTGCACGTGATCGGCCCCGAGTCGGGCGCGACGCTGCCGGGCATGACCGTGGTCTGCGGCGACTCGCACACATCGACGCACGGCGCGTTCGGCGCACTCGCACACGGCATCGGTACCAGCGAGGTGGAGCATGTAATGGCGACGCAAACGCTGCTTGCCAGGAAGGCAAAGAACCTGCTCGTGAAGGTCGATGGCAAGCTGCCGCTCGGCTGCCAGGCCAAGGACATCGTGTTGGCGATCATCGGCAAGATCGGCACGGCCGGCGGCACCGGCTACACCATCGAATTCGCCGGCTCTGCCATCCGCGACCTGAGCATGGAAGGCCGCATGACGGTCTGCAACATGGCGATCGAGGCCGGCGCGCGAGCGGGCCTCGTGGCGGTGGACGACAAGACCATCGCGTACGTCAAGGGGCGCTCCTTTTCACCCGGCACCGATCCGAAGACCGGACTCTTCATCGGTGGCCCGGAATGGGATCAGGCGGTGGCTTACTGGAAGACCTTGCAGTCCGACCCCGATGCCAAATTCGACGCCGTGGTCGAGCTCGATGCATTTCAGATCCAGCCGCAAGTCACCTGGGGCACATCGCCTGAAATGGTCGTCGACATCAACGGCCGCGTGCCCGATCCGGACAAGGAAAAAGACGCCAACAAACGCGATGCGATCGAACGCGCACTGGTCTACATGGGCCTGGAGCCCAACAAGCCGATGAACGACATCTTTCTCGACAAGGTGTTCATCGGCTCGTGCACCAACAGCCGCATCGAGGACATGCGCGAAGCCGCCGCCGTGGTGAAGAAGCTTGGCCAGAAGGTGGCTAAGAACGTCAAGCTGGCGATGGTCGTGCCGGGCTCGGGCATGGTGAAGGAACAGGCCGAGCGCGAAGGCCTCGACAAGATCTTCATCGCCGCCGGTTTCGAATGGCGAGAGCCCGGCTGCTCGATGTGTCTGGCGATGAACTCCGACCGGCTCGAACCGGGCGAGCGTTGCGCGTCGACCAGCAACCGCAATTTCGAGGGCCGGCAAGGCGCCGGTGGACGTACGCATCTGGTGAGCCCGGCGATGGCCGCTGCCGCCGCGGTACACGGCCATTTCGTCGACGTTCGGCAGTTTGCTTGAGCCATCGCTATTCAAGGAACACGCAAGGAAAACACCATGCAGAAATTCACCGTACACAAGGGTCTCGTTGCCCCTATGGATCGCGAAAACGTCGACACAGATGCGATCATTCCCAAGCAGTTTTTGAAGTCGATCCGCAAGACGGGCTTCGGCCCGAACCTGTTCGACGCCTGGCGCTATCTGGACCCGGGCGAGCCGGGGCAAGACCCTGCAAGCCGCAAGCCGAACCCTGATTTCGTGCTGAACCAGCCGCGCTACACCGGTGCCTCGGTGCTCATCGCCCGCAAGAACTTCGGCTGTGGTTCGTCGCGCGAGCACGCTCCGTGGGCGCTCGACCAATACGGCTTTCGCGCCATCATTGCACCGAGCTACGCCGACATCTTTTTCAACAATAGCTTCAAGAACGGTCTGCTGCCGATCGTGTTGCCAGAAGCGCAAGTCGCTCAATTGTTCGACGAGACTTTTGCCTTTCCAGGCTACAGCCTGACGGTCGATCTGGAGCGGCAGGTGGTCGTCAAGCCGGACGGCGGCGAGTTGGCTTTCGAAGTGCAGGCCTTTCGCAAGTTCTGCCTCGTCAACGGGCTCGACGACATCGGCCTGACGCTGCAAAAGCGGGACAAAATCAAGGCCTTCGAAACCGAGCGACTGGCGCAAAAGCCGTGGCTCGCGCACAGCCTCATCGCGTCGCCGATTTCGCATTGACGACCGTCGACCGCATCTCAACCACATAAGAAAATCGAACTCATGAAAATCGCAGTCCTTCCCGGCGATGGCATCGGCACCGAAATCGTGGCGGAAGCCATACGCGTGCTCGACGTGCTCGACCTTCCGTTCGAAATGGAAACGGCGCTGGTCGGCGGCGCGGCCTATGAAGCGCACGGACATCCGCTGCCGGAGGCGACTCTCAAGCTCGCGAAAGAATCCGATGCCGTGCTGTTCGGCGCCGTCGGCGACTGGAAGTACGACAAGCTAGACCGGCCGCTGCGTCCGGAGCAGGCGATCTTGGGTCTGCGTAAAAACCTGGGGCTGTTCGCCAATTTCCGCCCGGCCATCTGTTACGAGGAACTGGTCGGTGCATCGAGCCTCAAGCCGGAACTGATTTCGGGCCTCGACATCCTGATCATTCGCGAGTTGACTGGCGACATCTACTTTGGCGCGCCGCGTGGGCGCCGCACCGCCGTCGACGGCCACTTTCCTGGCGCCGAAGAGGCCTTCGACACGATGCGCTATTCCAGACCTGAAGTCGAACGCATCGCCCACGTCGCCTTTCAGGCAGCGCGCAAACGCAGCAAGCGCGTGACCAGCGTCGACAAGGCCAACGTGCTGGAGACGTTCCAGTTCTGGAAAGACATCGTCACCGAAGTCGGCAAGGAATATCCGGACGTCGAACTCGACCACATGTACGTCGACAACGCAGCCATGCAACTCGTCAAGGCGCCGAAGAAGTTCGACGTGATCGTCACCGGCAACATGTTCGGCGACATCCTGTCGGACGAGGCGGCGATGCTCACAGGCTCGATCGGCATGCTGCCTTCGGCGTCGCTAAATTCGAGCAATCAGGGCTTGTATGAGCCGAGTCACGGCAGTGCGCCCGACATTGCCGGCCAAGGGGTTGCCAATCCGTTGGCTACAATTCTGTCCGCTGCCATGATGCTCCGCTTCTCTCTCAATCAACCCGAAGCTGCCGACCGAATCGAGTCGGCGGTCAAGTCGGTGCTCGCCTCGGGCTTGCGCACTGGCGACATCTGGTCGGAAGGCACGAAGCGCGTCGGCACCCGCGCCATGGGCGACGCAGTGGTGGCAGCGCTTGCTTCTGCGATCACCAAAAAGACGATCACCGGCTAACCGCAGCCCGCTTCGTCACGCCCCCCGGCTCGACGAGCCGGGTGCCAAAGAGAAAACACTTTTTTGACAAGGGCACATTGAAATGACGAACGCATCCTCACAACCTCTGGTCGGCCTCGTCGGCTGGCGCGGCATGGTCGGCTCGGTCTTGATGGACCGCATGCAGACCGAAGGCGACTTCGGTCTCATTGAGCCGATGTTCTTTTCGACTTCCAACGCTGGTGGCAAGGCCCCGGCGATGGCAAAAAACGAAGGCACGTTAAAGGATGCGCACGACATCGACGCGCTGAAGAAGTGCGACATCGTCATCACCGCCCAAGGCGGCGAGTACACCAGCGAGGTCTACCCCAAGCTTCGCGCCGCCGGCTGGACCGGCCACTGGATCGATGCGGCGTCGACACTGCGGATGAACGACGACGCGATCATCGTGCTCGACCCGGTCAACCTGCCAGTAATCCAGACGGCGTTGGCCAAGGGCGGCAAGAACTGGATCGGCGGAAACTGCACCGTCAGCTGCATGCTGATGGGCGTTGGCGCGCTCTACAAGGCCGGCCTGGTCGAGTGGATGACCAGCATGACCTATCAAGCAGCTTCGGGTGGCGGCGCGCAGCACATGCGCGAGTTGCTGACGCAGTTCGGCACGCTGAATGCCGAAGTGCGCTCGCTGCTCGATGACCCGAAGTCGGCCATTCTCGAAATCGATCGCAAGGTTCTGCACAAGCAGCAAAACCTGAGCGCTGCCGAAACCGCGAACTTCGGTGCGCCGCTGGGCGGCTCGCTCATTCCGTGGATCGACAAGGACCTGGGATTGGGCAAGAACCCGGGCGATGTCGATTGGGGCATCTCCAAGGAAGAGTGGAAGGGCGGCGCTGAGACCAACAAGATCCTAGGCCAAGGTCCGGGCTTCGACATTGCACCCACGCCCGTCGACGGTTTCTGCGTGCGAGTCGGCGCCATGCGCTGTCACAGCCAGGCATTGACCTTCAAGCTGAACAAGAACGTCCCAGTCGCAGACATCGAAGCGCTGATCGCTGCTGACAACGCCTGGGCCAAGGTCGTGCCGAACACGCGTGAAGCCACCGTCGCGCAACTCACACCGGTGGCAGTCACGGGCACGATGGACATCCCGGTCGGCCGTATTCGCAAGCTGGCGATGGGGCCAGAATATGTCGGCGCCTTCACGATCGGCGATCAACTGCTTTGGGGCGCTGCGGAGCCATTGCGTCGCATGCTGCGAATACTGATCGAGGCGTGAGCGCATTTTTGAGCGCCAAAGTAGTAGTGGGCGTTGCCTCGTCGCAACACCCTCGACACGCCGAAGTTGGCGCGCACTGGGTAGAACGGCCGCGCCGGCTTGTCAGTGCCGAATGATGGTGTTAACGTCCTCTTACACTTTTGGGCCGAGCTGCCCCTAACAGCATGACAAGACCTATGTTGCCTGCGGCCAGCGTGCCGGCCATCCGACCGACCAACAAGTTGGCCGGTTGCGGCCAGCTGTCGCTCCTCAGTGTCGCCATCGCGCTCGCACTCGGCACTGTCAGCATCGACGCCAGCGCGCTGGCGCTTGGTCGACTGAACGTGCAGTCCGCTCTGGGCGAACCGCTTCGTGCCGAGATCGATGTCACCGAGATCACTGCTTCTGAAGCCGACGGCATGAAGGTCGCCATCGCCTCGTCGGAAGCGTTTCGCGCCGCCGGTGTGGCCTACAACCCTGCACTTTCGGACGTTCGGGTGAGCCTGCAACGGCGCGCCGATGGCCGCTACGTGGTTCGCCTGACCGGTACCCGTTCGCTCAGCGATCCGTTTGTCGACCTGCTGGTCGAAGCCAACTGGAGTGCCGGGCGCATCGTGCGCGACTACACGGTGCTGCTAGACCCACCTTCCAGCCGTCAGGCCGCCGCGCCCGTGGTGCCGCTGGCGCCGCAAATCAGTGCAGCGCCGCCCGTGCAACGTGCTCCACCCGCGGCTGTACCCGCCGTTGTGCCCCCGGTGCCGCGCCGCGAGCGTCCGGTCGCAGTCGCACCCGCGCCTGCAACGGCGGCCGAAGCGCCACTACGCACCGGTACCGGCTCGGGCAGCACGGGTACCGGTGACCAGGTCACGGTGCGCCCCGGCGACACGGCCAGCAAGATTGCAGGCGCATACAAGCCTGCCGACGTTTCGCTCGACCAGATGCTGGTAGCGCTGCTGCGCGCCAACCCGAACGCGTTCGTCGGCGGCAACATCAATCGCATGAAGGCCGGCGCCGTGCTCGACGTGTCGGCCGGTTCGCAAGCGGCAAACGTGCCACCGGATGAAGCCAAAAGAACCGTCACCGCGCAGAGTCGCGACTTCGGCGAATACCGCCGTCGTCTGGCGGAAAACGCTCCTACGGCGCGCGTTGCCGCTGCCGACAGGCAAGCCGCGGGCAAGCTGCAAGCCAACGTCGAAGACCGCAACGCAGCCGCGGCATCCCCTGACAAGCTCACCATTTCACAAGGCACTGCGGCAGCGCGTGCGAACGAAGAAAAGCTGGCGCGTGACCGTCAGGCGCAAGACGGCAAGAGCCGTGTTGCCGAACTGTCGAAGAACATCACCGAACTGAACAAGCTCCAGGCGGCCACGGGCACTGGTGCGACAACGGCAACGCCAGGG
>NZ_JASJXG010000060.1:0-25314 GCF_035018765.1 Variovorax sp. RTB1 | reverse complement strand
ATATAGTTGTTACTTAAAATTCGTTGCTATAGATGCATATCTGCCGCACCGTCGTCGGAAGCAATATCCCCTTTTAAGAACTGCCAATTTATGAATAAAACACAACTGGGTCGCCAGAGCGGCTTCACCCTGATCGAGCTTGTCATCGTCGTGGTGCTGATCGGAATTCTGTCCGCTGTCGCCATTCCAAAATATATCGAATTCAAGACTGACGCTGCCACTGCGGCGTCCAAGGGCGTTGCTGGAGCGTTGGCCTCGGCTTCGGCCATCAACTACGCTGCCAACCGGGCTAATTCAGCAACGGCTCTAGTGACAACCTGCTTGGGTGTGCCAGCGCTGTTGACAAATACGCTGCCGACGAATTTTGGCGTGGGCGGAACGGCCCCTGCCTGCACCGTCACTAATACGGACGGCAACTCTACGCCAGCTGTCGACTGGTCGATGAGCAATTAGTTGTAATTCGCGATCAGCGGCAAGCTTTTTGTTATTGCCGAAGCCGTGGGATGCAGTTCACGTCGCTTCCGACAGCAGCAGGGCTTTACGCTGATTGAATTGGTGACGGTCGTGGTGCTGGTGAGCGCATTGTCAATGTTCATCGCACCACGCATGTTCAATACTTCTGCCTTCAACGCACGGGGTCTGCAGGACGAAACATTGGCCCTTTTTCGGTACGCGCAAAAAACGGCCATTGCCCAGCGTCGCGTCGTGTGCGTTGCATTCACGATCGATTCAGCCTCGTTGCGCATCAGCGCCTTGCCTGCGCACAGCACCTGCGATACGCCATTGCGCGGGCCTTCTGGTGACGTACCTGGCACGGTCAGTGGCAAAGGGGGCGCTTCGTACAGCGCAATTCCGTTCGATTTTAATTTCAACGGTCTGGGCCAGCCGGTAGATGCCTCGGGTGCGCCATTGGCAAGCCAAGTGCTGCAGATCAGCAGCATGGACGGCGTCATCACAGTCGAGGCTTCGACCGGCTATGTGCATGAATAGCCCGGTGCGGGCGGGGTCGCAACACGGCTTCACGCTGGTCGAACTCGTCATCTTCATCGTGATCGTGAGTGCGGGCCTCGCCGGCATCCTTTCGGTCATGAACACGGTCGTAAAGTCCAGCGCAGACCCGATGGTGCGCAAGCAGACGATGGCTATCGCGGAATCGCTGCTGGAAGAAATCCTCCTCAAGAGTTACAGCAATCCACCGGAAGGGTATTCCGGGACTTCGCGAGCCGAGTTCGATGACGTCGATGACTACGCCGGCTACGGCACCAGCGCGGGCATCGTGGACCAGGCGGGTGTCCCGATGGCAGGTTTGACCAACTACAACGTAGCGCCTGCCACCACGGTGGAGTCCATTTCCGACCTCAACGGTGTAGCCGCCAAAAAGATCACTGTGTCGGTCACCGGTCCGGGGGGCGCAGTGAGCTTGTCCGGCTACCGCAGCAATTACTAGAAAAGGTCATTGCCCATGAGTTCTCGCGCGCGCCATGGAGGCGGCTTCACGCTCATCGAGTTGACGATGGTCATCGTCTTGATGGGGGTCATCGGTGCGACCGTGGCTGTTTTCGTGAAGGGCCCGATCGACGCCTACTTCGCCAGCGCCCGGCGCGCGGCACTCACCGATGTGGCCGATACGACGCTGCGCCGCATGGGCCGAGATCTGCACAACGCGCTGCCGAACAGCATTCGCACGCCTTCGACGACGCCAGCCGGTCAATGCCTGGAATTCATTCCGACCAAGACGGGGGGGCGGTATCGGGCCGATACCGATGCTGCAGGGAATGGTGACAAATTGGACTTTTCCACTCCGGACACCAGCTTCAACATGCTCGGCAGCAACGTTGCGCTACCGGTCGATCAACGGATCGTTGCGGGCGATGTCATCGCCGTTTACAACCTCGGCATTGCAGGCGCCGATGCCTACCAGGAGAGCAACACGGCCATGGTGACCGCAGTGACAGGCGAGTCCGCGGCACCCGTCGAAACCGGCATCGCAATTTCCGCGAAACAGTTTCCACTGGAGTCCGCCAGCAAGCGCTTTCAGGTGATCCCCGCAGCGGAGAAAGTAGTGGCCTATGTGTGCCGGGACGGCAATGTCTACCGGACGGCCAGCGCGACTTTTTCCAGCAGTTGCCCGACGACCGGCGCCATCCTCGCGCGCCATGTCAGCGCCTGCCAGTTCTTCTACAGTGGCTCGGATCAGGAGCGCAACGCGCTGGCGCGAGTGGTCATCGAGTTCACGGACCATGGAGAGACCGTGAGCCTGATCGACGACATCCACGTCAGCAATACGCCATGAGGACCGCAACACGCTCGCAGCGCGGCTTTGCCGTTGTCGCCGCGCTGTTCCTGATCGTCGCGCTGGCCGCGCTCGGCGGCTTCATGGTGACGATTTCCAATACGGCGCAGCTCACCTCGGCACAGGACATTCAGGGCTCGCGCGCTTACTGGGCCTCGAGGGCGGGGCTGGAATGGGTGGTCGCGGCCGTCAACGCGACAGCACCGGTGGCGCCTGCAACGACGCCGGCACCCACCTGCCCGACAACTGCGGCGCCCGCACAGCTGGACGGGTTCTCGCTGGTTGTCACCTGCACCGCACAGACGTACAGCGAGGCAGGTGCAAGCATCCGCATATTTCAGATGACCTCCGTTGCATCCCCTGTCGGCGCCGCGGTCGGCGATGTCGGCTTTGTCGAGCGCAGCGTGTCGGCGTCGTTCGAGCGATGAAGACACGTTCAGTCGCGCGCAGGTTTTTGCCGTGGCGTCTGGTCGGCGCGGCGGTGCTGATGGTGTGCGCGCTTCCTGCGTACGCGCTGGACTATGTCTTTCCCGGAAATCTGCCGATAGGCTGCGTCGACAACTCGGGTGGCAGTTACGCATGTGGTGCGTTGGCACTGGCAGCGGGCGACACCGTCACCATTGCCGCACCAACGCCCGCAACGATCACCTTCAGCGGTGCATTCGGTGGCGGCGCCGGCGTGTTGTTGAACGCGGGTTCGGCAGCGTCCAACCTGACGCTGGTGGTGAATGGTGCCTTGACGCTGGGCGCCGGCTCCACGATGAACGCGACCGTGCAAACGCTCGGTGCCGGAGCGGTCGCCGTCGGCGAGGGCAGCAACCTCAGCGGCAACATCGGTACGCAAACTGGCTACGTGACGCTGGGTGCATCGACCCGGATGGGCGGCAACATCAGCACGCTGACGGGCTATGTGACGCTGGGAGTTTCAGCGGCGGTATCGGGGTCTGTCAGCACGCGCGATCAAGGGTATGTCGTGCTCGGAGCGTCGGCGCGAGTGGGCGGACCCATCACGGTTGCCGGCGGAGGCTACGTCACCCTGGGTGACTCGGCTGCGACGGGCGGCAGCATCAGCACGGTCAGCGATGCCGTCACCCTGGGTGCCAACAGTACCGTGGGTGGCTCGGTCTCCGTCGGAGACACGGGGGGCGTCACATTGGGTGCGAACAGTCACGTCAGCGGCAACGTGACGACGCAAATCGGTGCGACCACAGTCGGTGCCGACGGCCGGGTCGACGGGCTCATTGCAATGAACGGGGCCGGGGCCATCACGCTGGGCGGTGGCGGCCTGGTCTATGCGATTTGCTGCAATGGCAAGGACGCCAGTTGCCTTACAGACAATTCGGGCGTCACTCCCGGGCCGTTGATTTGTCCTGCCGCGCCCTCTACCGTGGCCAGTTTCGACTGCCTGGAAACGGGCGCGACCTACAACAACACCGTCGCCAATTCCGGACTTCGAAATCCGCTCTACACCAAGCTGGCTGGCACGGCCTTCACGTTCGATGTTGCGGCAATCAAATCGGATGGCACGCGCGCGACAGGCTACGCCGCCGGGCCCAGCAAGGCCGTCACGCTGGAACTGGTCGACGGCACCGGGACGACCGCTTGCAGCAGTCGCGCCGCGCTGAGCCCGGGCGTGTCCCAGACGCTGACTTTCGGCGCGACCGATTCGGGGCGTAAAACGGCCTCCGTGACCCTTGGCCGCGCCTATGGAAATTTGCGCTGCCGCGTTACCGACGCCACGCAGTCACCCAGCATCGTGGGCTGCTCGGGCGACAACTTCGCAGTGCGGCCTCCGGCCATCGCGTTGCTGGCGACACCGACTGCCAACGCGCCGTCTGCCGCTGCGTTGCCGACGATCAAGGCTGGAGCCGCCTTCGGCCTCTCCGCCAGCACGCCAGGTGCAAACGGCTATGCGGGCACGTTGACACTCGATACGAGCAAATTGACCGCGCAGAACCCCGCGCAGGACGCGAGCGTTCAGGGCGGAGGCGTGGTCGGCGTTCTCGCGCCATCCACGCTGGTCGCCAACGCGCCCGCCGCCAACGCAACTTATAGCGAAGTGGGCTACCTCTATCTGGCGGGAGGCGCCTACCGCGACGATCTGTTCACCCTGGTCGACAGTGGCAACGGGGACTGCATCGCCAGCACGGCCGATGATCAGAATCTGGCGGACACCCTGGTCAATGGCAGATACGGATGCAGCGTGGCCAACCAGGCGGTGTTGTCGGTCGGCCGGTTTTCTCCGGATCATTTCGAGGTGGGCTTGCCGGCGCTGACCGCGGCGTGTACGGCCAACACCGCCTTCAGCTACTTCGGACAAGACGGCTTTGCCACGGCGTTCACAGTCACGGCCAGGAACTCGGCCGGCAGCACGACGCAAAACTATTCGGGCGTTTTTGCCAAGCTCGATCTGACCCGCTACGCCCACTACGGCTTCAGTGCGACGCCGCTGCCCGCAGGGTCGACACTGACCAGTGGCGCCGCGGCGCCCGTCGGTACCTGGGGCCAGGGCGTCGCCCGGGTGTCGGCCCGGCATCAGGTCGGTCGGCCCGATGCACCTGCTGCAGAAACCGTCATCACGGTCAATGCAGCGCCCTCCGATGGTGAAGCTGGCGTCAGCGGCAATACGGTGGTGGGTAACGGCGCTCGCTTGCGCTACGGACGGCTGCAAATGAAGAATGCCTATGGTTCTGAATTGCTGCCATTGCCCGTGCCGCTCGAAGCACAGTACTGGGCGACGGGCGGCTATTACGTCACCAACGTGGATGACAGTTGCACGGTAATTCCGGCGGCCAGTGTGGTGATGGGCAACTACGTCAAGCAGTTGTCCGCCTGCGCGACACGACTGTCCCCAACCGGCAGCCTCACCTTGCAGTCTGGCGCAATGCCGGGCGGCGGTTTGATACTGAGCCGGCCGGGCATCGGCAATGCAGGCAGCGTGGACCTCCAGGTCAACGTGACGACCGTCGCCTACGGAAACACCTGCGTGAGCAGCGCGGCGTCGCCTGCCACCGCAGCACGCGTTCCGTGGTTCGGCAACAGTCCGGTAGCGCGTGCCACGTTCGGCATCTTCAAGTCGCCACTGGTCTACAGACGTGAAAACTACTGAGAGCCCGACATGATTCGCTGGCTTCGCAAACGCCCCGCTTCGAACGACCATCTCGTGGTGTCCTGGTCGGGTCATGCCCTGGCTTATGTACTGGCGCGCCGCGGCGGCATCAATGGGCACCAAGTGCTCAGGTCCGGTGTCGAGCGGGTAGCCGAGGACCAGGGGCCGGGTGCACCGAATTCAGGTCTGGACGCCCTGGTCCGCAAGTTGAAGACAATGAAGCTGGATGGCTTTCAAGCCAGCGTGATGCTGCGTCCCGAGCAGTATCAGTTGCTGCGCATTCGTACGCCGGCAGTGCCGCCCGACGAGTTGCGAGCGGCGGCCCGTTATCAGGTCGTCAAAATGCTCGACACCCCGGTAGACGACGTCACTGTCGATGTGATGCGGGTGGGAGATGGCCGTTCTCGCGGCGCCGGCCATCTTGCCGGGCACCTGTTTGTCGTGGCCGCAAAGCGAACGGTCATTGCGAGCATCGTCGATTTGTCGAAGGCTATGCAATGGACCGTTGCCGTGATCGACATCCAGGAAATGGCCCAGCGCAATCTGCAAAGTGCCTTGGCGCTACGCGGGGGTCGAGGCCTCTCGGGCAGAGCCAACGCTGCCCTGGTATTACTGGATTCTTTTCATGCGGTGCTGACGATCTGTGCCGATGGCGAGTTGTTCTATGCGCGGCGCTTCGATCTTCCCAAAGACTTCCTGGCAAGCGCTTGGGAGGTCAACGAGGACGACAGTGCCGATCGGTTTTTATTGGAGGTGCAGCGTTCACTGGACTTGTGGGACCGCATGTGGGTCAGCCTGCCCCTCGATCGAATCTGGCTCTACGCCGGGACTCGCAGTGAAGCGCTGGCGAGCTGGCTGACGCAGCAGCTCGGGCAGACGGTGCAGCCGATGGATATCGCGGCTGAATTCCCGGAGTTCAAAGCTGAGCCGGTCTCTGACGAAGCGCTTTGCCTGCCGTTACTGGGGTTGATGTTGCGAACTGAAGGCAAGTCGTCCTTATAGGCGAAATGCATCAACTCACGACGAACTGAGCACACACCGCATTCCCATCCATGCCGCAGCAAATAATCTCCAAACGGCCGTCCTGTCGACTCAGAGGCGCCCTTTTTCGGCCCTCTTCATGTTGCAGGCCTTGGGCGCGCTGACGCTCGTGGGCGCAGCGTTCTGCCTTTACGAGGTGACAAGTCTTCACCGTCAGAACGAGGCAGCGAGCCAAGCGCTTCGGACAGGTACGCAGGTGCTCGAAGGTGTGCGCCTGACCGTGCGACAAAGACAGGCTGCGGCGATGCCTGCAGAAATAGCGCTGCAGCAACAACTTAAAGTGCGGCGCGGTGAATTGAGCCAGTTGGAGGACACTCTGGACGCGCTGCATGAAGGCGTTTTTCGCCCGGGCGAGGGCCATGCCTCAAGGCTCGCGCTGGTTGCGCGCAGCATCCCGCCCTCGGCTTGGGTGACCTTGGTCAAGGCCGATGCGGAACGCCTCGAAATCAGTGGCTTTACCTTTGATCCGGCCGCGCTCAACGCGTGGATCGACCAGCTCGCAGCGAGTCCCTTGTTGGTGGGCCAGCAACTTGCGGCAATCAACGTGGCCAAGGTCGTCGCCGCCCCCGGCGCGCCAGCCGACGCGTTGCATCCGGTCTGGTCGTTCAGCATGGTCAAGAGCCTCGATCCGCCATCCAGCGCGGAGGGAGAATCGAGATGAGTCCCGGGTTCATGCAGTGGTGGACCCCGCGAGCCGCACGCATCGATGCCATCAGTTTGCGCGAGCGAATTCTGTTGTTCGTCACGACGCTGGCCTGTGTCGGTGCGTTGGCAAACTGGGCTTGGCTCGCGCCCGCGCAAGACGCGCATCGGCGGCTGCTGGACAACCTCGACCGACAAGGAATGGAACTGCAGAAGGCGCGTGCCGACCTTGCCGCCGTGGCCCGGCCGGTGGCCACCCAAGCCGCCGTGCGCGGCGAGCTTGCCGAGGTCGACGCGCGGTTGGCGAGCGGGCGCGAAACCCTGCGGGGGTTGTCGTCTCCTGCGGCCACACAGGGCACACCGACAACACCACTGACGCAATTGCTGGTCCATTTGCTGCACCGCCACGACGGTCTCACATTGCTCCACACCAACACCATGAACGCGGCAGCTTCTCCGGCAGCGGCGCGTGCCGGCCCGGTCGAGTCGCTGCCCGATGGCGTGGTGCGGCGCGGGGTCGAATTGACGGTGACGGGCCCCTATGCCGAGCTGGTGAGATACGTCGGAACGCTGGAGCAGGCACTGCCACAAGTGCGATGGGGCACCATGTGGTTGCGCAGCGATAAGGGACCGCCCGAACTGACGCTGCAGTTGTATGTGGTCGAGACGAGGGTGCCATGAAGCGAGACCCATCAGCCATGCATGCCGGTGTCGTCCGACGTTGGTCGCTCGGCGCGGCGCTGTGCTTTTTTCTGTGGAGCCATATTGCGGTTGCACAAGGTCTGCGCGATCCCACTCGGCCGCCTGTACCAACTTTGCCGCCTGCGGGGTTTGCCACGGACGGCGGCGCATCTGCACCCAATGCCCGCGTCCTCAAAACCCTGGCGCTGGTGAACGGTCCGCTCGCCCTCGTCGAACGCCAGGGGCGGCTCTATGTCGTGCTCGATGCACACCTGTATGCCGAAGGACAGAGCTTTGGCGCGATACGCATCGAGCGTATTCGGGAGACCGAAGTGTGGTTCCGGGATGGTGTGGCGCTGTACAAGATGTCGAGATTTCCCAATGTGCAGCGCCGGCTCGCCATGCCGGTCGCCACGGAATTTTCGGCCCCGGCCTGCACTGCCTCAGCCCCATCAGCCAAGGGATTGCCCGGCGTTCCCTGTGCCCCCGTCCCAGCCGAAGTTGGGCCCAAGACTTCACACCCCACAAGATGACATCTCTCATTCAACTTTCCAAGACTGAATGCGGCGCACGCCCCAGGTTCCCACGGTCGCTCTGCGCCTTGGCAGCAGGCCTCTGCATCGCCGCACTCTCCGGCTGCGCCATGCGGCCCGCCGTGCTGGGTGCAGACGTGCTGGATGCAGCGCGCGCTGGCTTGCCGCCGGCCGCACTGCCGGGCGCGCCGCCTGCGCTGGCCGTGCTGCCTGCCAGCGAGCCTGCGCCCGCGGCACCGGCCGCCCCCGTGGAACGCGAACCCGTGCTGGATTTACTGGTGAACAATGCTCCGGCACGCGAGGTCTTTCTGGCTCTCGTGGCCGACACGCGATACAGCATGCTGATGCATCCCGATGTCGTCGGCACGCTCTCGGTGACGTTGCGTGGCGTCACGCTGTCCGAAGCGCTGGAATCCATTCGCGATGTCTATGGCTATGACTTCAAGATCGAAGGCCGTCGCATCACGATCTATGCGCCGACGTTGCAAACCCGAATTTTTACCGTCAACTATCCGCAGTCGCAGCGTGTCGGCAGCACCGATCTGCGGTTGTCACCAGGCAGTGCGCTACAGGCCGCTGCGGCGGGTCGCACGGCGGCGGGCAGCGGGGCAGGCGGAGGCGCGAGCGGTACACAGCAAAACGAAGGCAGTCGCGTCACGACCACCTCCAAAACCGACTTCTGGACCGAACTCTCCATCGCCGTGCGGGGGCTCATCGGAGAGGGCGTCGGACGCAACGTCATCGCCAGCCCGCAGGCTGGGATCATGGCCGTGCGCGCCATGCCGGACGAGTTGCAACAGGTAGATAAATTCCTCAAGGCCGCGCAGGTCGCCGTCGAGCGCCAGGTCATGCTCGAGGCGAAGATCGTCGAGGTCGAGTTGAGTGAGGGCTATCAGAGCGGCATCGACTGGTCGGCACTCAGAAAAAGCGGGAACGTCACCGGTGCGTTCGGTACGCTCAGCGGTGCTGCCGGCAACGGATTGATCAGCGGGTCGAGCACCGTATTACCGGGCTTTGCAGCCGGGGTGGCGTCGGCGCTGCCCGGGGGTGTCTCGCTGCCAGCCGCCGGCACTGGGTTGTTCGGTCTGGCGTTGGCGGGTACCGGCTTTCAGGCCGTGCTGGGCTTTCTCGAAACGCAGGGTGATGTGCAGATCCTGTCGAGCCCGCGCATCGCCACGCTGAATAACCAGAAGGCGATTCTGAAAGTCGGATCGGAAGACTTCTTCGTGACGAACGTCGCCGGGGGCACGGTGGCTTCGAGTTCGCTGTTCGGGTCGAGCGGGGGCACTACGCTGCCATCCCTGACGCTGACACCGTTTTTCTCGGGCATATCGCTGGATGTCACGCCGCAGATCGACGAGGGCGCCAACATCACGCTGCACGTTCATCCATCGGTCACCACCGTGATCCAGAAAACGACCCAGATCGATCTGGGAAGCATTGGCAGCTATCGCTTGCCGCTAGCCTCCAGCAGTGTCAATGAAAGCGATACGCTGGTGCGGATCAGGGATGGCAGCATCGTCGCGATCGGTGGCTTGATGCACATGGAGTCGAGCAGTGGGGCGTCGGGTCTGCCGGGCACTGGCGACTTGCCGGTACTTGGAACCTTGCTGGGGAACCGCATGCGGACGGGACGAAAAAAGGAAGTCGTGGTCCTGATCAAACCCACGCTGATCCGTACCGCTCAGGACTGGGAGGCGCAGACCGCTCGAGCGCGGGTCGCGCTCGACGACATTAGCGCTGCACGACCGCGCGTGATCCGTCTTGACGGCGATGGCACGACGGGTGTGCGTCCCGGCCGCGTGCCACCTCCATGATCGTTAGAAAGCGCTCGATTCTCGCCATGAGATCGATTGGTCTGAACGGCTTGGCCATGAAATCGTCGGCCCCTGCAGACAGTGAGTCGGCGATGTCGCGCTCGGAGTTGCGCTGACTCAACATGATGACCGGGACCGTCGACTTCTGATGCGTACGCAACCAGCGCAACAGTGCAAGGCCACCGAACTCTTCATAGTTGTAGTCGAGGATTAACAGGTCGAATAAACAGCCCTCGGACAGAGCCAGTTGCAGCGCTTTGGCATCTCTGAATTGCGTGCAAGAGATGACTCCCGCGTCAGTGCTGATCTGCTGCGCCAGCGTTGCAACCAGCAGCTGCATCTGGGGCAGTTCTTCTTCGAAAATCGCTATGCGCATGAATGGGTTTCTGGCCGCGCCGCCTGTAGCGTGCGTCTGCCCGCGCTCCAAGCGCTTCAAATTCATGTGACTCATGGCGCTGACATGTTCGACTTCAGATACTCCGCACCCTTCAAATGCATCGTGGTTCCCAGAGGTGCGCCCACCGCGTGCGGCAGCGAGGTCAGCAGCGAGCTCGCAAAGTCGCCTTTGTAGAGCTTTGCGCCCTGATGCGTCAGGTTGGAGTTCGCATCGACATAGATCGACTCGCCCAGTGCCTCCCACAGGCGACAGAAGCCGTAGTCTTCAGACAAGTAGCGACGTGTCTTGGGATCGACCATCACATCGAAAAATCGATAGTGCAAGCCCTGGTCCGGCACGCCGATGCTGTCGGGCACATAGTTGAACTCGGGGTATGCGGTGATCAGACGCTCGAACACGCTGCGCTTGATGACCATGAATCCCGTTGGTGCCTCGGACAGTTTGATAAAGCCATCGGGCTGCACCACGATATCGAGTTGTTCGCTGCCTTCCGGTGCTTTGGTGTTGACCGTATAGCGCGTGAAGCCGGCTTCGAATTGCTGCTGCGTAGTGCCGGCAGAAACTCCCTCGACCGGCCAGTTATCACGCTTGAGCGGGTACACGCCTGCAGCGATGTCGTAGCCGGATTGCAGCACTCTGAAAGCCGCGTCTGCAGAAAATCCGATGTCCGAATCGATCCAGAACAGGTGCGTCCATTCCGGGTTGGCGAGGAACGACGCCACGCAGTTGTTGCGCGCCCTGGTCACCAGGCTTTCGCCCTGGTGCAGCATCACTTGCAGGCGCATGCCTCGAACATGCGCCTGCACGGTGAAGTTGAGCAGCGACAGCACGTAGTTCTGGAAGAACTTGCCGTCGTGGCTCGGCGTGACGACGATGGGATAGATGTCTTTGAGATCTGCGGCTGCGGCCATGTTGGAGTCCGGTACATCAAAAAAAGTGGGGCTCATCTGCTTGGCCGCTGAACGACTTCATTGAGCAGCTTGCTGTAGGTTGCCGTGATATCGGCGTTGCCCGGAAGGTAGCGCGCGATGCGTGTGCGTTGGGTGTCGCGATAGGCATCGGCGTGCACATCGTGCATGTCGATGGCTTCGAGCAGGCGTGCGCTGCCGGCTTCGACATCGTTGCCGGTGTAGTAGTAGCCAAGGTCGGCGCACAGGTGTGCGTTGTGAACCAGCGCGTATCCCTTGATTCATAACTCGAAATTGGTCGACGACTGCGGCTATTACTACGACGGTTTCGACTGCGAGGAGGGTGGAGTCGCATTGCAGCGCGCATTTGCCGAGCACGACCGCGACATCGAGCTTCACCGGCTTCGGGCACAACAGTTCTTGCGCAAGCTCGACCCTGAAAGCGAGGTCAACGTGCGGACATACACGGCGGCCATCGACGCGCTTTACAAGGAGGTTTGAGCGATGACACTTCGGCCGGTTTTTCTCCGCAGGCTTACGCTGGGCGTACTGCTTCTCGCGGGCGTTGTGTCCGCAGTGGCGCAAGGAGTCCTGGTGCCACCGCCACAGGCTGCAGCACCCGTGAACGCGCTTGCGGCTGCGGCTGCCAACGTCGGCTTGAAGCGCTGCCTGCCCGCGTTGCAACGCCTGTCGTCGGCGGCAGTGCAGGGCGCAAAGGCGAACGACGTGCTGCTCGATTGGGATCGCAAGCGCACCAACGACAGCGCCACCTTCGCGATGATCGGCATGGAGTACGCCAACGGCGGCGCTGCCATGTCGATCACGGCCATCCCTGAAGCCGATGGTGCCTGCTCGGTGCAGGCGGAACGGATCTCCGTCGCGCCCTTTACTTGCCAGAGCGTTGCGCAGCAAGAACTGGTCGGCTACCGTCGAACGCAACTGCTTCCCAACTTTGCCGTCTACACCGATGGCAAGGATCCGACATCGTCGGTGTCGCTGATCGACTCACCGCCCGGCTGTCTGGTGATTCGACGCTATGTCGAGTTCAATTGGAAAGACCCATCGGCCGTTCCGGCGCGTCGCTGAAGCGGACTATTGGAGCCACGTCATGACCCAAGCCTTTCGCCAGATCACACTCGTCTCGGTCAATGGCCTGGCGGACGCGACCGGCGCAGCGCTTGCCTTGCAGCACAGCCTGGCTCAAATGCATGGATGCCGAGCGCTCTTGTGCAGCCCGGTCCGTCCTCCGGACCTTGCGAAGGGCATTCGTCACTTGACGGTGGCATCCATGAACTACCACGAGTACAGCTGGTTCATGATGTTCGCCCTCTGGCGGGTGATCGACACCGAATTCGCGCTGGTCGTGCAGGAAGACGGCTGGGTCGTCAACGCCGCCAACTGGCGCGAAGACTTCCTGGACTGTGACTACATCGGTGCGCCGATTCATCTGGCGCATATCGTTACGCCGAAAGGCAGTTACTGGAAGAACAGTTTCGAGTGGACACACGAGAGCAAGGAACCCGGGCATAGCGTGACCCCAGTGCAAAACGGGGGGTTCAGCCTGCGGAGCCAGCGCTTCATGCGGGCGTTGGTGGACCACCGGCATATTCGCGTTGAGATACCGCCGCCGGATGCCGTCGATGGCGATCCGCTGCGGATGCGATGGCACAACAACGCGTTGCTCGAAGACGTGCAGTTGAGTGGCGTGTTGCGACCGGCTCTCGAGAAAATCGGTATGCGCTTCGCATCGATAGATACAGCACGCAGTTTTTCCATAGAGCACGCCGGGCCGTCACTTCATCATGGTTACGACGCCATGCAGCTGTTCGGTCACCATGCCAAGGTGCGTCGACTCACCAGCGTCGCACCGCTCACTGTCGGTTGCGGCATTCCGTTGTCGCAACTCGACAACTGGTACGGCGAGCGAGACATTCTCATGATGTTCGAGCGCAATGGCTATCGCATCGAGTTCGCTGCAGAAACTTCGCCTGTGCTGCGCGCTCCCGGCGGGCTACCCTTGCACACGCGAAAGGTGTTTGATTGCTTTACGTACAACGGCGAAGACGACATTCTTGCGGCGCGTCTGAACGAACTGTCTGCCGTCGTCGATTTCTTCGTCATCGTCGAGGCCGATTGCACATTCAACGGAGAGCCGAAGTCCTTGACCTTCGATGCGTGCGATGTGCGCTTTGCACCGTTCGCTGCGCGGCTCCGCTACATCGTGGTTCACGATATGCCCGAGGATGAAGCAGCGGCGGTCTCTGGCACGGTGCAGTCTTCGCAGAAAGACTGGCTTCTCGACAAGCCGCAAACGGGGCATTGGGTTCGCGAAAAATTTCAGCGCAATCAGGTGATGCGAGGTCTTGCCGACGCGGACCCCAACGACCTTGTCATGATTTCGGATGTCGACGAAATACCGCGCGCAGACGTGGTTTGCATGATGCGCGACGAGGTTGCGCACGATGTCTTCGGCCTGAGTCTGGCGTTCTACTATTTCTATGCGAACTATCGCAACGTCGAAGGCCCCGAAGTAGCGAGCATCTGGACCGTCGCTGCAACACGCGTCCGACTGGATACGACCACGCCGGACCGATTGCGGATGGAAGTGCGCAACGGCGTGCAGCCCGCGATGTTGATAGGCGACGCGGGCTGGCATCTGTCGTACATGGGAATGAGCGACGAAGACGTGCGCCGCAAGATATCGACTTTCGCGCACCAGGAATACAACACGCCCGATATTCTCGCGACTGTCGACATTGGCGCTCTCACGGCATCGGGGCTGGATCTGTACGGAAGGCCCGGTTATGTCTGGAAGGTTGTCAGCCCGGCCGAGGCACCGCGCTGGATGGCCGATCAACCCGGTCTCCAGCACTTGTTTCTGGCGCCGTGAGAAGAGCAGATAGAAGAACGGACAAAAGAGTGTGCGGAACGGAAGCGGTCACTCGCATTGCTGCGCCAGCGTCAGACGGACGTCTTTTGCACGTACAGCTGATACAGCGGCGCCCGCAGTATTTGCAGCTTCCTGAAGTAGCAATTGACGAACGCGTCGACTGCAATTTTTGGGCATCGCAGCGGATCTCGGCCAAGAGGAAGCTCTTCGGCCCAGAGGTAGTCGTCGAAGATCATGACGCCACCGACCCGCAGCAACTTGAAGCCCAGCACCGCGTCTGCCAGCACGTCGGGGGCTTGGTGCGAGCCGTCGACGTAGATGAAGTCGAATGTCTCGGCGTGACCCTGGGCGACGAGCTGAGCGAGACAAACGTCGGAGAGTCCCTTGTGCACCACCAAGTTAACCGCACTAGGCGCATTGCGAATGGCGAGTGCCGTGTTGGCATGGAATTTTGCCTCGACCTCACTCATGTTGGTGATGCCGTCCAGATGCTCGACACCGCCCGTCCATGTGTCCACACAATGGATTTCGATCGCATGATCGGGCGTCAGCCTGTCGATGAGATAGCAGGCGCTGGCGCCCTCGTAAGAGCCGATTTCAAGAATGCGTTGCGGCTTGATCTGAGGAATAAGGCCTTCCCAGACGGGCTTCACCACATCGAACCAATCGTTCGTGAATGCGTAAGCGTGAGTGCCTTGATTCAATGCCGTCTCCCTGAATTTTCGAAGATCAATTTTTACACGCACATGCGCCCATTCCTCAAGGACTCATCATGGTTGTTCCAGATCTTTTAGCGCGGCAATTTGTCGACATGCCAGCGCGTCACAAAGAGCTTTCGGTAATTGCCAGCATGGATGACGATCCGGCAAAGCCCAGTCAGCGTTTGCTCGACCTCGTCGTCGATGTCCTGCCCCAAACGTGCAAGACGAGACTGCCCATCTTTGAAGGGCGAATGTCGGCTGAACCACGCTGGTTCGAAACGTGGCCCGGCGAGCACTACCGACTGCTCGCTGCAATCGTCAAGACACTCCATGCCAGCACGGTCATCGAGATCGGTACGTTCACCGGCATGGGTACGGTGGCGATATTGGAGGGACTGCGGCCTGACGGGCGCGTTGTCACTTTTGACCTCGTTCCGTGGGACAGCTTCGAGCAGACGTGGTTGCAAGAAAAAGACTTTAGCGAGCGGCGGATGTCGCAGGTGCTCGCCGATGTTTCCGCGCCGGGAGGCATCGAGCCCTACCGGGAGCTCTTCGAGGCGGCCGACTTCATTTTTATCGATGGACCCAAAGACGGGGTGACCGAAGCGAACATCCTGGCCAATCTGGCAACGCTCTCTCTTCGACGTGATCCGATCGTTTTTTTCGACGATATCCGCGTGATGAACATGGTCGGTATCTGGCGCCGCGTGACCCGACCCAAGTTCGACATCACTTCGTTCGGGCACTGGAGCGGTTCGGGCTTGATCGACTGGAACGGAAATTGAATGAACGTATTTGAAGATACGAAAGGTTGGCAATCAATAGTTAATCAGTTGCAATTAAATTGTAATGAAATTATTTACAATTCTTCAGTTGCGGAATAAGTTGGCGATTTGACGCTAAATGCCGACTCGGCTGCCGATTTTTATTGGTGAGTTAACAATGATCGAATAAAGTTTCAGTCTGCTCCCGTGGTAACTAACCGAACGCTTGATCACGTCATCCGACGCATCGAAGTGTTCAAAAAGGCCCGGGTGGGCACTTTTAAATAGCACCTGCAGGGAGACTTCGATTTGGGCGCACTCGGAACAATTCAGGATATGGCCGTCTTCGTCGAAGTCGCGCGCGCGCGCAGTCTCACAGAGGCGGGCAAGACGCTGTGCGTGGCGCCCTCAACGCTATCAAGGCGCCTCACAGCCATCGAATCCGCGATGGGTGTTCGCCTGTTGCAGCGCTCGACGCGTCGCATCCAATTGACCGAGGCAGGTGCCGATTACTTCGCTCGCAGCGAGGCCTTGACGCTCGACGCGTTGCGGTTGCACGACGCCTTCAGGGCGGTCGAGCAGCAGCTGTCGGGTCGATTGGTAGTTGCAACCCCGGCAGAATGCGGGCTCGGATTTTTGACCGGGATCATTTCCGAGTTTATTCAACGCCATCCCAAGCTGGAGCTCGAATTGAATCTTTCGGCGCGGCATGCCACGGACGAGCCGAGTCGCCATGACGTCGCTCTGCAGTTGGGTCCCGTCGACGCCACGCCTCCCACAGGCGCGCTCGTGCGAGCCGTTGGCACGGTGCAATGGCGGCTCTATGCGTCGGAGCGCTACTTGGCAAAGTCAGCACCGCTGCTGGTGCCAACCGACCTCTGCGCTCACAACTGCATCGTCGAGGGACGTGATCCCGGCCTGAACGTTTGGCAACTGCAACACAACGATTTGCGCGCTTCCGTCCAGGTAAGGGGCACCCTCGCGACCAACAGTGTTTCTTTGCGTGCGCGTTTTGCCAGCGAAGATTTCGGAATTGCCGCACTGCCGGCTCACATGGCGGCGGGCCCGCCGGCTGCTGGCGCATTGGTCCCCGTGCTGTGCGATTGGGAGCTGCCGCCCATGGCGCTCAGCGCAGTAGTCAGCGAAAAGTCGTCACTGCGCAAAGGCCGTGTGTTTGTCGAATGGCTCGAATCAAGGTTGCGTCGAAGCGCCACGGTCTGATGGATTCGCTCGATCAACTCCAGGATATTGCCGCGTTCGTGGCCGTCGGCGAACTGGGCAGCCTTGCACGCGCGGGTGCGCAGTTGGGTATTCCGGTCGTGATGGTCTCGAAACGCCTCAGTGCCCTCGAACGATGGACGGGCACCAAGCTGACGATGCGGGGTGGCCGATCAATCCAGCTTACGGCTGATGGGCAAATCTATTTCGCACGCGCCAAGCCGCTGGTGGCCGCCGTGCATTCGGTCTACGCAGAAACCGTTGCGGCGGCCGCCAGTACGCAGGGACGGCTCGTCGTGTCCATGCCGCCCGATTTTGGAAATAGCTGGATCTCACCGCTTCTAGGTGACTTCATCCGCGCGCATCCGGCCATAGAACTCGAAATCGACCTGTGTCCGGAGGCCGTCGATCCGTCTGTCATGCGAGTGGATGTGGCGATACGGGTCGGCCCCGTGCATGAGCAATTTCTGATTGCACGGCCGCTGGGTGCGATTGCGCAACACGTTTTCGCGGCGCCCGACTATCTTGCCGGCGCGCCGGCGCTGAACCGCCCCCAGGACCTCGAGGCCCACGCCTGCATCCTCCTGGAAAAGCCTCCGGGCGGTACCACCTGGACCTTCAGCAAAGGCGATCAAAAGGTCGATGTGAGAGTCGCTGGCCGACTGTCTACCAACCAGGTGCAGATGGCGCATCAACTGGTCAACCAGGGCCACGGCATCGCGGCTCTGCCGGTGTATCCGGGGGCATTTTCGGAGGCTGCACGCACTGGCGTACGCGTGCTGGCCGATTGGCAAATGGCGAGCGTCCCTGTGTATGCGCTGCTGCCGTCGCGCCTCGTATCGCCCAAGACCAAGCTCTTCATCGACTACCTGGCGAGCGCGTTGTCGTTCGCCGATGTGAATGCCGGGGGCGACGCTTCGGGTCGGCTGAGCAGAACCTGAACGCGCGGCTCGCGATAATCGGCACACTTTCAAGGAGTGCTTGTGGATATCGTTTTGCTGGTGAAGGCCGTGGTCATGGGCATCGTCGAGGGTCTGACCGAATTTTTGCCGATCTCTTCGACCGGCCACCTCATATTGGCGGGCTCACTTCTCGGCTTCGACGACGACAAGGCCAAGGTCTTCGACATCGCGATCCAGACCGGCGCCATCTTCGCGGTCGTCCTCGTGTATTGGCAGAAGATCCAGTCGACCATCGTGGCGTTGCCGCGGCAGCCCAAGGCTCGCCGGCTGGCGCTCAACGTGCTCATCGGATTTTTGCCAGCGGTGGTGTTGGGGCTCTTGTTCGGCAAGGCGATCAAGGCGCACCTGTTCATCCCTATCGTGGTGGCCAGCACCTTCATCATCGGCGGCTTCATCATTCTGTGGGCCGAGAAGCGGCCGCCGGGCACTGTGCGCGTCGAGCACGTCGACGACATGACGCCGTGGGATGCGCTCAAGGTCGGGCTGGTGCAATGTTTCGCGATGATTCCGGGCACCAGTCGCAGCGGATCGACCATCATCGGCGGCATGTTGCTCGGGCTCAGCCGGCAAGCGGCGACCGACTATTCGTTCTTTCTGGCGATCCCGACCTTGATCGGTGCGAGCGTGTACAGCCTCTACAAAGAACGCGCGCTGCTGTCCGTAGCTGACATTCCGCTCTTTTTGGTCGGCCTCGTGTTCGCGTTCATCAGCGCATGGCTCTGTGTGCGCTGGCTGCTGAAGTACATCAGCACGCACAACTTCGTGCCGTTCGCCTGGTATCGCATCGCCTTCGGCATCGTGGTGCTGGCGACCGCATGGAGCGGGATGGTGGTCTGGGCGGAATAACTTCGCCTCTGCAAGGCGCAAGCTCAGGCCGACCTGAAGTCGGAGTCGGCAGCTCAGCCCAAAAGATTACGCAACGAGGCCTCGACAGCCGCTGCAGTTGCTATCGGCTTTTCCATTGGGAAGAGGTGCGTGCCGTCGAGCAGGGTCAGTCGGCCCTTGGTGACTTTCTCGGTCATCGCCATGCCGGCGCGTCTCATCTCGACCGATTGACGCCCGCCCACGAATGCGACTTTGCATTGGAGCGGATGGCCGCGCAGCAACGTGCTCAAGTTGTGCGGCAGCGTGTCGTAGATGGCCGTCTCGACATCGCGGTCGAAGCTCAGGGTGCGTGCGGCATCAGTTTCGGCCGCGGTTTCGAGCGTGCCGTGGTCGATGTAGTCGCGCAGTACCTGTTCGTCCCACTTCGCGAACACCTTCTTGCTCTTGAAGTGTTCGAAGACCGCGTCGCGGTCTTGCCAGCTGTTCTTCCGCTTGCGGCTCACGACGCTGGGCGACATGCTTTTGAGGAGCGGCGTTCGCTTGACGAGATTGAGTGTGTTCGCGCGCCATCCACCGATCAACGGCGAATCGAGCAGCACGACGCCTTTGGCTAACTCGGGATGACGTGCAGCGCACATCAGGCTCAAAAAGCCGCCGAGCGAATGGCCGACCAGAAACACCGGACCGCCTGATGTGTCGACCTGGCGTCGCGCGAAGTCGGCGAGTTGTTCGACCAGATGCGGCCAGTTGTCGGTGACCGGATACGCCGGGTCGTGCCCGAACTTTTCGACGGCATCGACCGCGAAGCCGCGGCTGCGCAGGCTGTCGAGCATCACCCGGTAGGTACTTGCCGGAAAGCTGTTGCCGTGCGAGAAAACGACCGATGGCAAGCCCGGCGCCAACGTCGTGTTCAGATCAGCTTTTCTTCCGGCGTCGAGATCTTGCGCAGCGCGCTGTGCCGGGCCGCTGGCATCTTCAGCGGGTGCGCGCTGGCTGCGTCGTCCCACACCGGGTCTTCGATGCTGTCGAACACTTCGCGCAGCTTCTGGCCCCAGCTGTTGTGCATCATCCGGTAGTACGGATTTTCGGCATCGATGCAGATCACGCGATCGGTTTCTAGCTTGTTGGCTTCGTAGACGACGAGGTCGAGCGGCAGGCCGACCGACAGGTTCGACTTCATGGTCGAGTCCATCGACACCAGCGCGCACTTGGCGGCTTCGTCCAGCGGCGTTTCGGGTGTGAGAACGCGGTCGAGCACGGGCTTGCCGTACTTCGACTCGCCGACCTGGAAGTAGGGCGTCTCGGTTGTCGCTTCGATGAAGTTGCCGGCGGCGTAGACCAGGAACAACCGCATGCCTTCGCCGCGCACCTGGCCGCCGAAGATGAACGACACGTTGAAGTCGAGGCCTGCGTGCTTGAGCGCTTCGGCATCGCGGTCGTACACATGGCGTACCGCCGAGCCCAACACCCGCGCGGCATCGAACATGCTTTTGGCGTTCCAGATGGTGATGGGCGGTCCGGGTTGACCGTTTTCGCCGATCTCGCGCAGCTCCTCGATTTGCAGGATCTCGCGGACCGACTGCGAAATGCTCAGGTTGCCTGCCGACAGCAGCACCATGACGCGATCGCCCGGCTGCTCGTAGACGATCATTTTGCGGAAGGTACTGATGTGATCCACGCCCGCATTGGTGCGGGAGTCGGAGAGAAACACCAGTCCGGCGTTGAGTTTGATGCCTACGCAATAAGTCATGGAGTCTTGCCGCACGAACCGGGCCAGCTCATGCGGCCCCGCGTTCGCGCGTGTTCAATTTTTGAAGTGTGTAGAGCGCATCGAGCGCCTCGCGTGGGCTCATCGCGTCGGGGTCGAGCGCCGCCAGCGCGGATTCTACGGCGCTCACCTCGGGCGCAGCGGTGGCTGGCGGCGCCGCGAACAGGTCGACTTGTGCCCGGCTTTGCGTCTGTTGCGCCTCCAGCGCATCGAGCGCCTGACGCGCATGGTTGACCACTGCGGCCGGCATGCCCGCCAGCCGTGCGACCTGGATGCCGTAGCTCTTGCTGGCCGGGCCGGGTTGCATCTCGTGCAAAAAGACGATGTCGCGGCCCCCGTTCTTCGTGCTCTCGGTGGCGCTCACGTGCATGTTGACCGCGGCATGGTGCGTTGCCGGAAACTCGGTGAGCTCGAAGTAATGCGTGGCGAAGAGCGTGAAGGCCCGCGTCCGGTCGTGCAACTGCGCCGCGATACCGGCGGCCAGCGCGAGGCCGTCGAAGGTGCTCGTGCCGCGGCCGATCTCGTCCATCAGCACGAGCGATTGGGCGCTGGCGCTGTGCAGGATTTGCGCGGCTTCCGTCATCTCGAGCATGAAGGTCGACTGCGCGTTGGCCAGGTCGTCGGCGGCACCGATGCGCGTGTGGATCGCATCGATCGGTCCGAGCCGACAAGCCGCGGCCGGGACGTGCGAGCCGATCGAAGCGAGCAACACGATGATCGCGACCTGCCGCATGTAGGTCGACTTGCCACCCATGTTCGGCCCCGTGATGACCTGCATGCGCTGCTGCGGCCCGAGCTGCGTATCGTTGGCGATGAAGGCGCCCGACGACTTCTCGGCCAGCCGAGCCTCCACCACAGGATGCCGGCCCTTTTCGATCTCGATGCACGGATGCGATACGAAACTCGGCGCGCGCCAATGCAGGCTGTACGAGCGCTCGGCCAGCGCGCACAGCGCGTCTAGCGTCGCGATGGCAGTGGCAAGCCGTGTCAAAGGTGCGATCGATGGCTGCAGCGCATCGAGCAGCTGTTCGTAGAGGTACTTCTCGCGCGCCAGGGAACGATCTTGTGCCGACAGCGCCTTGTCTTCGAAGGCCTTGAGTTCGGGCGTGATGAAGCGCTCCGCGTTCTTCAGCGTCTGGCGACGGCGGTAGTCGTCAGGCACCTTGCCGAGCGCGCTTTGCGTCACCTCGATGTAGAAGCCGTGCACACGGTTGAACTGCACGCGCAAGTTGGTGATACCGGTGCGCTCTCGTTCGCGCACTTCGAGCTGCAGCAAAAAATCGTCGCAGTTCTCGCTGATGGCGCGCAGCTCGTCGAGCTCGGCATCGTGGCCGGTGGCGATGATGCCGCCATCGCGCACCAGCGCCGACGGGTCGGGCTTGATGGCTTGCGCCAGCAGATCGACGCAGCCTTCGGGCGGCTTGCAATGCTCCGAGATCTGATTGAGCAGAACCGCAACGCCCGGCAACGATGGCGCCAGTTGCTCCGCCTTCGACAGCGCAAGACGCAGCGCGACCAACTCGCGAGGGCGCACCTGGCGCAGCGCAATGCGGGCAGCGATGCGCTCTATATCGCTGATGTTCTTCAGTTGCTCCCGCAACGTGCGCCATGGTGCAGCGGTGCTGCCGGGTGCACTCGTCTGCAGCGCGGCGATGGTTTCGAGGCGCGCCTGCGCCTCATCGCGGTCGCGGCGCGGCGACAGCAGCCATCGCTTCAGCAGGCGGCTTCCCATGCCGGTCATGCAGGTGTCGAGCAACGAGAACAGCGTCGGCGAGTCTTCCCCGCGCAAGGTCTGCACGAGTTCGAGATTGCGGCGCGTCGTGGGCGGCAGCTCGATCAATTCGCCATCGCGCTCGACCGAAAGTCGTTGCACATGCGGCAGCGCGCGGCCTTGCGTATGTTCCGCATAGCCGAGCAGTGCGGCCGCGGCAGCATGCGCGTTGGGGAGACCTTCGGCGTTCCACGCAGCGAGGCTGTTGCTGCCCATCTGCTGGCTGAGCTTGCGCTCGCCGAGTCCGCCATCGAACTGCCAGGCAGGCCGGATGGAGAGCGTGAATGGCGTGGCCGTGCGCGCGGCTTTGAGGCGCTGCTCAAAGGTCGTCGTCACTTCGGCGCTGTAGATCAACTCGCTCGGCGCGATGCGCGCGATCCAGCTTTCGAGCGCGTCGGCCGCGCACTCCGCAAGACGCAACTCGGCACCCGTCACGCTGAGCCAGGCCAGCCCGCACACGTTGCGCGTACCGGCGTGCACCGCGAGCAGCATCGACTCGCTTTTGTCGTTGAGCAACTCGGCATCGGTCAACGTGCCGGGGGTGACCACCCGCATCACCTTGCGCTCGACCGGCCCCTTGGTCGCACCGACCTCGCCGATCTGCTCGCAGATCGCTACCGATTCGCCCAGCCTGATGAGTCGCGCCAGGTAGGTATCGACCGCGTGGAACGGCACGCCCGCCATGACCACCGGCGCACCTGCAGAGTTGCCGCGCTGCGTCAGCGTGATGTCGAGCAGGCGCACGGCCTTCTCTGCGTCGGCGTAGAAGAGCTCGTAGAAATCGCCCATCCGGTAGAAGAGAAGCGTCTCCGGGAAGTCCGATTTGAGGCGCAGATATTGCGCCATCATGGGTGTGTGAGCTGAGTAGTCTGCAGGGGTCGCGGCAGGGGTCGGCGCAGGGGATGAGGCGGGCATGGAGCGAGGATTGGATCATGTCTTTGTCGAGACTTCACCCACCGCTTCTGCTTCCTGGTCAACGACGTGGCCAGCGCCGAGACGACGCTGGATGCGGCACTCACCATCGGCGATGCACTCAATGCACCTGGCGAACGTCGAAGAGGTCGGGGTATGAGCAGCGTCGCCGTTGTCGTCGGCTCAGCCCTGTCCGCGGCGACGCCGTGCGACGCGCACCGCGTCGACCCACGTGTCGACATCGAAGCGCTGGCCGGTTTCGGCAATGCGCGCACCGACGATATTGCGCAGGGGAATGCGCCGCGTGTCGCCGGGATGGTCGCAATAACCGACGACTAGACGCTTGTGAATATCCAGATGCTCGACCTGCAGCTCGGCACTGACCTTCCTGGACAGCGCGTCTAGATAGCGGATGCGAATGAGCGGTTGCTCATCGACCATTTCTTCGAATTCACCTTCGTTGGCGGCCAGCAGCTGTGGCGCACTCGCCGGGCCGAGTTCTCCCATGCCGGTGGAGCCTGTAGGCCCGCCTCGCACGGTCGGCAAGCCACCTGGAACATAGCCGGAGCGCACCCGCGCTGCGGCGATAAGGTATTGGGAACGGCGACGGGCCGCGATGCGATTCCAGCCGAAGCCGACCAGCCCGAGAACCACCAGACCGCCCACGATCACCGTCGCAACGAATTGCCATTTTTCGAGATCGGATCCCATGTGGTTCCCTTTCTGCAGTTGCGAAAAGCGCGACGACGCCGATTCGCTGTTGTTCCTCTTCTGTTGCCCGCTCCCAAGGGTTTGATCCTAGTTCTTTGGTATTCAGTTGCCAATCGCCGAACGGCCTATTGCAGACGGTTTGCGACATGTTGTAGTAGTGAGCCGCTGGATTTTTACTCTTCGTGGGTGTCGTGCGTTGCCGCGGCGCCCTTGCGCCAATAGCCTGACGCACGCGTCCATTTCGGGTTGGCACCACGCTCGCCGACGAGGAGCGCACGCAAGGCTTTGGCTGCGGAAGATTCGCATGCCACCCACGCATGAAAGTCGCCTGCCGGAAACATAAGGCCGCGCAGCGTGTCGAGTAGCAACGTCGACGTGCCCGGCGCGGCGCCGCCGCGATGCACCCATTGGACTGTCAGCTCGGCATGCGTCTCGAAAGCGATCTGATCGTCCGGCCCGTCGACTTCCGCCAGCACGATCGCGCGGGCGTTGCGTGGCAACTCGGCAAGGCGCCGTGCGATCGCCGGCAATGCGGTGTCGTCGCCGATCAGCAAATGCCAGTCGAAATCGGTTGGAACGATGAAAGAGCCACGTGGTCCTCCGACGCCGAGCACATCGCCCGGCTTGGCGCGCTCGGCCCATTGCGTCGCGGGGCCGGCGTCATGCAGCGCGAAGTCGAACTCAAGCGTGCCGGCGACGGCGTCGAAGCGGCCCGGCGTGTAGTCGCGCATGGTCGGCTTGCGGCCCTCGGGCCAGATCGGACCTTCGGGGCCGGCGGTCGGCAAGGTCAACTCGCCGGTCGCCGCGTCGGGAAAGAAGAGCTTCGCGTGGTCATCGAAGCCTGGACTGGTGAAGCCCGCGAGCGACTCGCCGTCGACGGTGATGCGTATCAGATGCGGGGTTACGCGCTGCACGCTGCGCACTTTGAGCTTTCGGAACCGAAGCGCGTGGCGCACGCGGCGCGGCAGTCGATCAGGCGCGCTTTTCGGCAAGGCGTCTGCGATCGAAGCGGTTGTCGTGTCGCTCATCAAATGCGCTCCAGTTGTTGCGCCGCGCTGTCGAGCACGGCAGCGAAGGCATGGGCCTGCGCATCGGTCATCGGTTCTCGCGACGACAGGCGCATGCGCATCGCCAGCTTCAGGTTCTCGAGGGCACGAACGACTTGCGGCGGACGGCCGCCGCGTGGCCCCGCACCGTCGACTCCGCCGTTCATACGCGCCATCATCGCGTCGGCTGTGTCGCGATTGGCGGTCAGGAACTCGGTGCCTGCTGCAGTGATGCTGTAGCGCTTGCGGCCACCTTCATCGGCAGCATTGACGCTGACGTAGCCCAGCTCTTCGAGCAGCGTCAGGGTCGGGTAGACGATGCCGG